>JAZQBH010000252.1:0-15093 GCA_045545655.1 Oscillospiraceae bacterium | reverse complement strand
AGAATTATCAGCAGCTGTTTGAGATATTTCATTGTTCAATCCTTCTCTTTAGTTCACTTTCTTATATATAACCCAAAACAGGTATGCCGTGCGGCACACCTGTTTACATTGTTTGCGTTTTTTTGCCAGATATAAGCGCCGCAGTACGCTGAAATTACATTCTGCGGTTCTTGCACTCTTCTTTGAGGCGGTAATACTTACTGGGACGGTATGCGTCGCCCGTTTTCATTCTGCCTGTATCCTCAACCAGCGGAGCCATCTTCTGACGGAAGCTGGTTTTGTGCATCTTCTTATGGAGAATAATCTCGAATATTCTCTGCACCTCAGGCAGAGTAAATTCGTCGGGCAGGAACTCAAAGGCGATGTTAGTGTACTCAATTTTGTTGGTAATACGTTCTCTTGCAAATTCAAGCATCTTCTTGTGGTCGAATGCAAGCTCGATATCGGAGTCAAGCAGTTCTTCCACGTCGTACAAGCCGACGGAAGCGGTTCTTTCGCCAGCGGTAAGCTTTATTTTTGCAGGGTCTACGATTGCAATGTATGATACTGAAATTATTCTCATACGGGGGTCTCTGTCCACTTCGCCCCAGGTGTAAAGCTGTTCAAAATAAATGTTGGTAAGACCTGTTTCTTCCTTGATGCCGCGTGACACCGCATTATCAAGGGTTTCATCAATGCGTACAAACACACCAGGGAAGGACAGCTTGCCCTTGAAAGGGTGTTCGTTACGTTCAACGAGTACAACCTTCAGACGGTTTTCGTCCATTGTCAGCACCAATAAATCCACTGCAACGGAGGGACGCTCAAAGTCGTTCGGGTTGTATTTTTCAAGATATTCTTTTTCTTCCATTTCTTTCTACCTCATTTCTTAGTGCAGTTGAGTTACTTTGATAATAATATTATATCATAAATCCTGTACTAAGTCAAGAACTTTTTATCCAAAATCTTGTCAACAGTTTGCCAGAAGTTGTATAAAATGCCTATTTCATCATAATTTTAATTGTTTATCGTGAAAGGGCATAGCTATATAAAACTGTCTTGATATTCCAAAAGGGGCTGTCTGTACAACAGCCCCTCTCGGTTATTTGGATTAAACGCTTTATGCAGAAGTTTTCTCATCAGCTTTTTCTGCGGCAGTGTGGCACATACAGCCACTCGGACAGCTTGCACAATTTCCGCCGCACAGGGATTTACCCTTTTTCTTGTCGGAGTGAAGCTTGTAAATCACTGCGGCAACTATTGCTAATACTATAAGTCCTGCGATTGATGTTCCTATAATTGTTTCCATAAAAAGCCTCACTTTCCGTCTGTACAGACTTACTCACGCTTGAAAGGAAGGGGGAACGGCGGTTGACAGATGAGAGGGTTTTCCGTTCCCCTTTTGGGTAAGCGATTTTTTTAATCTGTATCAGACTGTTTTTTACGATTTAACGGTAGCCTTGGTTTTAGTTTCTGTCTTATTGGGGCGGACAAGCAGGTAGACAAGACCTGCAAGCACGATTGCCGCAAATATAATGCCTGCTACGTTCACGCTGCCTGTAAACATCATACCGAACTGATATACGATAAGCGAAATTGCATACGCAAACACGCACTGATATGTAATTGCGAAAGCAGTCCACTTTGCACTGTTCATTTCACGCTTGATTGCGCCCATAGCCGCAAAGCAGGGTGCGCACAGCAGGTTGAACAGCAGGAACGAGTAGCCTGCAAGAGGCGTCAGAGCCATAAAGTCAAGCACGCCGAACACGCCGACAATCTCTTCCTTGGCTATAAGACCCATAATAGTTGCCACTGCCGCCGCAGGGTTTCCGAAGCCGAGAGGAGCGAACAACCAGCAGACTGCACTGCCGATAATTCCGAGAACGCTGTCTGCGAGCTCAAGCTCAGTGCTGAAGCCGAAACCGCCATCGGGCAGTCTGCCGAAAACAGAGCCTACCCATATAATGATTGAGGAGAGGAGAATTACAGTACCTGCCTTCTTGATGAAGGAAGAGCCTCTCTCCCACATAGAGCGCATAACATTGCCGAATGTAGGCAGATGGTAAGCGGGAAGTTCCATTACGAAGGGAGCAGGGTTGCCTGAGAACATCTTTGTTTTCTTGAGGATAATGCCCGAAATGATGATTGCCGCAACACCTACGAAGTATGCGCTGGGCGCTACCCACCACGCATTGTTGAACAGTGCGCCAGCGATAAGTGCGATAACGGGCATCTTTGCACCACAGGGAATGAAGGTTGTGGTGATGATTGTCATTCTGCGGTCACGCTCGTTTTCGATGGTACGGCTTGCCATAATTCCAGGAACGCCGCAGCCTGTGCCGATAAGCATAGGGATAAAGGATTTTCCCGAAAGACCGAACTTTCTGAAAATTCTGTCCATTACGAATGCAATTCTTGCCATATAGCCGCACGCTTCAAGGAATGCAAGGAAGATGAACAGCACCAGCAGCTGCGGAACAAAGCCGAGAACTGCGCCAACGCCAGCCACAATACCATCAAGGATAAGGCTCTTGAGCCAGTCTGCGCAGTGGATAGCGTCAAGACCCATCTCAACGAGAACAGGAACACCGGGCACCCACACGCCGTAGTCCTCGCCTGCGGGAACGCCTTCCATAGCTCCTTCAACCTTGCCGACAATATCAAACCCAGCCTCAGCAAGGCTGTCGCCGTAGAAACTGATAGCTTCTTCAAAGCCGCCGAAGTCCTTATCAGCAATTGCCGCCAGAACTTCCTCGGCACCGATAGCCTCAGCCTCAACCGCATTATGTGCAAGCCCAAGCAGGTCATCGGAGAAGATGTTCTTTTCAGCGTATTCGTCAACCGCCGCGGCGTGTTCGCCGGAGCCAATTCCGAACAGATGGAAGCCGTCGCCGAACAGACCGTCGTTTGTCCAGTCTGTCACCCACGTGCCTACAGTTGTAACGGATACAAAGTAAACAAGGAACATTATCACTGCGAAAATCGGCAGTGCAAGAATGCGGTTTGTTACTATTCTATCTATTTTATCGGAAACAGTAACGCCTGACTTGTTCTTCTTATCGTAGCAAACCTTGACAATGGTGTCTACGTAATTATAGCGTTCGTTGGTTATAATGCTTTCGCAGTCGTTGTCCATTTCAGCCTCGCAGGACGCTATATCCCTTTCAATGTGGGCTACTCTGTCAGCGGAAAGCCCGAGAGCTTTCTGCACCTTTTCGTCACGCTCAAACAGCTTGATTGCGTACCAGCGCTGCTGTTCTTCGGGAACCTCGTGCAAGCAGTATTCTTCGATGTGTGCGAGTGCGTGTTCCACACAACCGCTGAAGCTGTGCTGGGGAACGGGCTTAGCTCCTGATTTCGCAGCCTCGATTGCCGCCTCTGCCGCCTCGGTGATACCTGTGTTTTTAAGTGCGGAAATTTCAACAACCTTGCAGGCAAGCTTTTTAGAAAGCTTTTCAAAGTCGATTTTATCGCCGTTTTTGCGCACAACGTCCATCATATTGACGGCACATACCACGGGAATGCCGATTTCGATAAGCTGTGTGGTGAGATAAAGGTTACGCTCGATGTTGGTGCCGTCGATGATGTTGAGGATAGCGTCGGGGCGCTCGTTTACAAGATAATCTCTTGCAACCACTTCTTCAAGCGTGTAAGGGGAGAGGGAGTAAATGCCGGGCAGGTCGGTAATTATAACATCTTTCTGCCCTTTGAGATTACCCTCTTTCTTTTCAACGGTAACGCCGGGCCAGTTTCCCACAAACTGGTTGGAGCCTGTCAGTGCGTTGAACAGTGTAGTTTTGCCTGCATTGGGGTTTCCTGCAAGCGCAATTCTGAGTTCCATAAAATGTCCTTTCGTGTTAGTTTATGCTAACATCTGTCTGAAGTAATAGGGACTTCAATAGAAGTCCTTTTTGCAGATAACAATATCAGGTGTTTATTCCACTTCAATCATATCAGCGTATGCCTTGCGCAGAGTAAGCTCATATCCACGCAGGTTTATTTCGATAGGGTCGCCCAGCGGAGCAACCTTGCGCACATAAATTTGAGTGCCCTTGGTGATACCCATATCCATAATTCTGCGTTTGAGCGCGCCCTCGCCTGTCAGCTTTTTAACTGTTGCAGTGCCGCCGATTCTGACATCTCTGAGCGTCATACAAATTCCTCCTTGAACTGCAATCCCCGCAGGTGTCTGCGGAATTGTCCGTTATACTAAAGAACTTTATAGTTCAGTGTGAAAATAAAGTCAACTAAGTGTGGTTAGTTTTTTCTAACCAAGACAATGATACCACATATTTTCCCATTTGTCAAGAGATAATCAAAGATTTATTTTCTGGATTTTCATTTTTGTAAACCTGCACATAACCCGAAAAGTTATAGTTAACAAACTTCGTTATATTTAACTAATCATTTTCCGCCAAGGGGATTATTACGGCATATTTCACTGCTTTATCGGAAAAAACCGCTTGCAGACTGCTTAATATTTGCCTGAGGAGTTATTTTTGTACCCTGAAAAATTTCCCCTTGACTTATTGACAGATTTGTGGTATACTTATAAGGATAAAATAGAGGTGCTATGTCATAGCGTGAAGTTATGATATGGTTATAAAACTAAATTACGGGCAATTGATGTGCCCGGATGGAAGGAGTTTCTGAAAATGTCCGTTTATGTAAAGGAAACTGCCGATCGCTGCCTGCGCTGTAAGGTTCCGCAGTGCCGCAAGGGCTGTCCTGTTCAGACGAATATCCCCGAAGTTATCGAGCTTTTCAGCCAGAACAAGCTTGCAGAGGCTGGCAAAATTCTGTTTGAGAATAACCCTATGTCACTGGTGTGCGCAATTGTGTGCGACCACGACAAGCAGTGCAGAGGCGGCTGTGTTCTCGGAAAGAAGGGCGTGCCCGTAAACTTCAGTATGATAGAGCAGTTCATTTCTGACGCTTATTTTGATAGTATGGTGCTTGAAAAGAAGCCTGCAAAGGGTAAGAAGGTTGCTGTTATCGGCGGCGGTCCTGCTGGTATCACAGTTGCGTTCAAGCTGATTGTAGAGGGCTATGACGTTACTATCTTCGAGGGTCGTGACGACATCGGCGGTATTCTGCGTTATGGTATCCCCGATTTCAGACTGCCCCGCTCAATCTGCGACCGTTATGCAAAGAAGCTGATTGAAACAGGCGTTAAAATCCGTCCGAATACCACTATCGGCGGTTCGCTGGAAATCCAGAACCTCTTCCGTGACGGCTATGAGGCTGTGTTCGTGGGAACAGGCGTATGGCGTTCCAAGACGCTCGGCGTAAAGGGCGAGAGCCTGCCGAACGTTCACTACAGTATGGACTACCTCCAGAACCCCAACGGCTACAAGCTGGGCGACAAGGTTGCAATTATCGGTATGGGCAATGCGGCTATGGACGTTGCGAGAGTGGCACTGCGCCACGGCTCACGTCAGGTTCAGCTGTTTGCTCGTTCAAAGCGTGTTACAGCAAGCTCTCACGAGGTTGAGTACGCTAAGCTTGAGGGTGCTGAGTTCTTCTTCGGTAAGGAAATCTGCGAAATCAACGAAAAGGGTCCGCTTTTCAAGACTGCTATTCTTGACGAGAACAACAAGGTGACAGGCTACGAGTCTGAGCTTGACCAGGTTGAGGCAGATTCCACCATCATTTCTATAAGCAGCGGTCCGAAGAACAAGTTGGTACTTACTACTCCCGGACTTCAGACCACTGAAAAGGGTCTGCTTATGACCGACGAAAACTGTATGACAACCGTTCCTGGTGTATTTGCCGCAGGCGACGTTGTTCAGGGTGCGAATACAGTTGTTAATGCTGTTGAAGAGGCAAAGCGTGCTGCGATAGGAATTATGAACTATCTCGAAAACAGAGCCTGATATATCCGACACAAAGCAAAAGAGAGGATTTGACAAAATGCCCAGCAGAAAAGGTAACTTAATGAGCGTAAGAACTGACGTAAAGGTTCTTGACGCAACAATCCGTGACGGCGGATTGTGCAATAATTTCAGATTTACAGATGAGTTTGTGACCGAGCTTTACAAGACCAACATCAAGTGCGGTGTGGACTATATGGAATTCGGCTACAAGGCAAGCAAGAAGATGTTCAACAAAGAGGACTTCGGAAAGTGGAAGTTCTGCGATGAAGAGGATATCCGCTCCATTGTCGGCGATAACATCAGCAATATGAAGATTGCGGTTATGGCAGACGTTGGCAGATGCGACTACAAGGAGGATTTCCTTCCTTGCAGTGAAAGCGTGATTGATATGGTGCGTGTTGCGTGCTATATTCATCAGATTCCCTCTGCGGTTGAAATGCTTGAGCATCTGAAAAAGCTGGGTTATGAAACCTGCTGCAATATTATGGCGGTTTCTCAGGCAAGCGGTGACCAGATTAACGAGGCACTTGAAATGCTGGTGCGTTCCAGTGTTGACGCAATTTATCTTGTGGACAGCTATGGTTCGCTTTATCCCGAAAACGCCGGCGACCTTGCAAAGAAGTATCTTGAATACGCCGAGCCCGAGGGAAAGAAGGTTGGCTTCCACGGTCACAACAACCAGAACCTTGCTTTTGCCAATACAATTGAAACTATGTCCTATGGCGTAAGCCTGCTTGACGCTACTGCAATGGCTATGGGTCGTGGTGCAGGTAACTGTGCTATGGAACTGCTGCTGGGATTTCTGAAGAACCCCAAGTACAGCCTTTATCCGCTGCTTGAGTTCATCGAGAAGTATATGACTCCTCTCAAGGAATCGGGAGTGGTATGGGGCTACGACCTGCAGTATATGATGACAGGTCAGCTTAACCGTCACCCACGTGAGGCTATGTCCTTCACCGATGACAAGCGCAAGGATTACAGTGAGTTTTACAAGACTCTGCTTGAAAATTGATTCAAGCTGACAAGAAAAGCACCATCTGCGTTGTCAACGGCTATACAACAGCCACAAAGGCTAGTTGTATAGCCGTTTTCTAGCATCTGGCACTTTCTTCTCAGCTTGTTAAAAACGGGGGCTGTTCAGCCCCCGTTTTTTATTGCAGCCTTCTTTTGCTCAGCCGCAAAATAAGGTTGTCAATCCGTGCAATATCATAAGAATTGCAGACTACCACAATGTTCTTGTACTCCTCAAGATAGCCGATAATGTCAATCACATCCTGAACTGTCAAGGTTTCGTCGATTTCAGTATTCATATACCTTCTCCTTTGCTGTCGGCGAGGTTTTGCCCCATTGGCTTTCCTCGTTATATATATTTTATCATAGTTGCACAAGTATTGCAATTCGCAAAACAAACAAACTTATGCAAGTGCTTTTGTATATAATGATACTTGTGCTAGTAAATGCGAGTTTGATATAATGAATTAGAGGTGATATTTATGGGTAAAAAAGCCACAGCAAGCAAAAACAAGTGGAATGCGGCACATTATGAACGAATAAATTTAACGGTTCCAATTGGTAAAAGGGACGACTACAAAGCTCTTGCCGAGCATCTGGAAATGTCAGTCAATCAGCTTTTCGTGACTGCCGTGCAAGAGTACGCCGAAAACCACGACCTTGATAGCTTTCTGAAACAGAATAAGTGAATGTTTTCAATTTCTGTAAACTAAAACCGCCCTCGTTCAAAGGGCGGTTTTGTTTGTTGCCTGTTCAGAATTTCCCCATCAGCATTTTTGCGAAGAATATAATCAGCAGATGTGCGGGGTAGAATATGTAGAAAAACCATTTAGTGAATTTCGGATGCCTGCCCTTTTCGCCGTTGTAGCATTTGTCAATAACAAGAAATCCGCCGAAGCATGCCGCTGTCTGAAGAAGAAATACTGCGATAGTACGTCCCCAGCCCATAAAAACTATAATCGACATTGTCGTCTGCATTGTAAGTATAAGAACGGTAATAGCGATAAACCGCTTTTTCGGCTTGTCGTGGAAGAGATGAAATGCAAGCATTATCAGCACGCCGAAGCCTATCCACTCACAGGATAGCAGAATCGTTGCCGCGTCAATCAGAATTATCAGTATAATTTTCAGCGGTTTTTTCAGCTTTGAGTCTGATACCATTATTGCAAGCAGTCCGAAAAACAGCGTGAAAATGATGTTCAGCGTATCGAAAAATGACCACGTGAATATTGTGCCGAAGTTTGCAAGTGCGAACGCAATCTGCGTTATCACCGCAAAAATCAGCAGCCGCAAAGCGTATTTCTTCCGTGAATGCGTGTAGCGGTAGCCCTCTGCGATAAAGAAAAAGAAAATATGCGGCGCAAACATCGAAAGTTGTATCAGCACGAAAATCACAGGCGACATATTTCTGTATGCAACATCTGAGGACAGATACGCGCAGAAGTGACCTATCGCCATAGGGATAATCGCAAGAAATTTAAGCATATCCCGATTTATTATTCTGCATTTTGATTTGTTTTCCATTTTTACTCCTTATGAGGTTGAACTGTTGCTGATGTTATTGTTTAAGCGGTTGTCTGTAATACGGAATGAAAAAAGCCACTTCTGGGTTTTGAGCAGAAGTGGCTTCGGTGTTTGTCAGTTTTTAAGCGACTGCAGTGGTGCAGGGATACGTCCGCCACGTGAAATGAACTTCGACGAGGAGAACTTGCTTACAGGCATTACAGGGCCGGAGCCGAACAGACCGCCGAATTCGAGGGTGTCGCCCTCCTTCATTCCGATTGCGGGAATTACACGGACAGCGGTTGTCTTGGAGTTCACCATTCCGATAGCCGCCTCGTCTGCGATGATTGCAGAAAGAGTATCCGCAGAGGTGTCGCCGGGGACTACTATCATATCAAGTCCTACCGAGCAGACAGCCGTCATAGCCTCAAGTTTTTCAAGCGAGAGTGCGCCTCTGTTAACGGCGTCAATCATACCAGCGTCCTCGGAAACGGGGATAAATGCGCCCGACAGTCCGCCAACGTTGGAGGAAGCCATAACGCCGCCCTTCTTTACTGCGTCGTTAAGCATTGCAAGCGCCGCTGTTGTGCCGTGTGCGCCACAGCTTTCAAGTCCGATTTCTTCGAGAATGTGCGCAACCGAGTCGCCGACAGCGGGAGTAGGCGCAAGGGAGAGGTCCACGATGCCGAAGGGCACGCCCAATCTCTTGGAAGCCTCAGTGCCGACAAGCTGACCCATACGGGTAATCTTAAACGCTGTCTTTTTGATGATGTCGGCGATTTCGCCGATGTTTGCGTCGGGGTGCTTTGCAAGAGCCGCACGTACAACGCCGGGACCCGATACGCCCACGTTGATTTCGCAGTCGTATTCGCCCACACCGTGGAATGCACCAGCCATAAAGGGGTTATCCTCAGGTGCGTTGCAGAATACTACAATCTTTGCCGCACCGAAGCAGTAGTTGTCTGCGGTCTTTTCAGCCGCCTCACGCACGATTTTACCCATCATAGCAACAGCGTCCATATTGATACCAGCCTTTGTAGAGCCGATGTTCACGGACGAGCAGACGTTGGTTGTTTCTGCAAGTGCCTCGGGAATACTTTCGATAAGCTCCCTGTCGCCAGCGGAAAAGCCTTTGTGTACCAGTGCCGAGTAGCCGCCGATGTAGTTTACGCCAGTGCCCTCAGCCACACGCTGAAGCGTTTTTGCAAGCTTTACGGGGCTGTGACCAGCCGCAGAAGCCGCCGCTGACACGATAGCGATAGGCGTTACCGAAATACGCTTGTTGATTATCGGAATACCGTACTGCTTTTCGATGTCCTCGCCTGTTTTTACGAGGTTTTCAGCCTTGCGCATCATCTTTTCATACACCTTGTCGCAGGTGCTGTTGATGTCACTGCCGATACAATCAAGCAGTGAAATGCCCATTGTAATTGTTCTGATGTCAAGATTTTCCTCTTGAATCATCTTTATCGTTTCAAGAATATCTCCTGTGTTAAGCATAACTACCCCCGATTATATCTTGTGCATCGAGTTGAAGATATCCTCGTGCATAACGTGAATTTCAAGACCCATTTCTGCGCCTGTGCCCTTCAGCTTTTCGGCAAATTCGTTGTAGTCAACTGAAATGTCGGAAATGTCGATAAGCATTGTCATAGCAAACAAATCCTGCATAATTGTCTGGGTAACGTCCATAACGTTTGCCTTGTACTCAGCGCATATTCCGCTGACTTTTGCGAGAATACCTACGGTGTCCTTACCGATAACGGCTACTACTGCTCTCATAATTCCTCCGTTCCTGCGGTCAAATTGTATAAAAAAACTTACCGCAGCCTTAATTTTTTTATGTGTTCTTATCTATTATACTAAAAATTTTGAAAAAAGTAAATCTATTCCTAGACAAATTTGAAATTTTGTGATAAAATAATAAAAAAGAACATAGATTACTGAGAACAATTGTTGAAGTTTTCAACGAAAATCAAACCGAACGGAGGTTTTTAATATGAACGAAGCTAAAAAGGCAAAACTGCTTGAACTGCTCAGACAGAATGCACGTATGTCAGACGCTCAGCTTGCCGTTATGCTCGGCGAAAGCGAGGCGGACATCAAGGCGATGATAGCCGAGCTTGAACGTCAGGGAATTATTATGGGCTACTGCGCCATTGTAAACGAAGAAAAGGCAGACGAAAACGGCGTTACTGCTTTTATTGATATCAAGGTTTCGCCTATGAAGGATATGGGCTTTGACGACCTGGCGCACACTATTATGTCCTACGAGGAAGTGGACAGCGTGTTCCTTATGTCGGGTGCCTACGACTTGTCGGTAACTATCACAGGCACAAGCCTGCGTAAGGTTGCTCTGTTTGTTTCAGAGCGGCTTGCGTGCCTTGACGGCGTGATTTCTACCGCTACACATTTCGTACTCCGCCGTTATAAGGAGAAGAAGCACATTTTCAATTACGAAACCTTTGACGACCGTGATATGGTATCTCCGTAACTGCACTGTGCAGCGACATTACAAAAGAGGGAGAATTTTCCAATGGATTATGACAAGATAGTCCCGAAACGGATACAGGATATCCAGCCATCGGGAATAAGAAAATTTTTTGACATTGCACAGCAGATAGAGGGAGTTATTTCGCTGTCGGTCGGCGAGCCTGATTTCAAAACCCCGTGGGCGGCGAGAAAAGAGGCAATCAATATCCTCGAAAAGGGAAGAACTGCCTACACCGCCAACAGCGGACTTATCGAACTGCGCAAAACTGTGTGCGGTTATCTCAAACGCTTTATTCACACCGAATATGACCCCCTAAGCGAGGTTATAATAACCGTAGGCGGCTCTGAGGCGATAGACCTTGCCGTGCGTGCTATGATTGAAAGCGGCGACGAGGTGCTTGTGCCTGAGCCAAGCTTTGTGTGCTACTCTCCGATTGTAACAATGATGCACGGAACGCCCGTGCCGATTGTTACCACAATGGAGGATAAATTCCGCCTGACGGCAAAGGCGCTTAAAGAAAAGATTACCGATAAGACAAAAATGCTGTTTCTGCCTTACCCTAACAATCCCACGGGTGCGGTTATGCGCCGTGAGGACTTGGAGGAGATTGCAGAGGTTCTGCGTGGAACGGATATAGTCGTAGTATCAGACGAAATCTACGCTGAAATGACCTACAACGGCGAAAAGCACGTTTCCATTGCCGAGATTGACGGTATGCGTGAACGTACCATTCTCATAAGCGGCTTTTCAAAGGCTTATGCAATGACTGGCTGGCGACTCGGCTATGTTGCAGGTCCTGCACCGATTATAAAGCAGATGTTAAAGCTTCATCAGTACTGCATTATGTCCAGCCCTACGGTAAGCCAGTATGCGGCTATTGCGGCTATTGAAAAATGCGGCGAGGATGTGGAGCGTATGGTTGCAGAATACGATATGCGCCGCCGACTGCTGGTAGATGGCTTCAACGAAATGGGACTTGAGTGCTTTGAGCCTGAGGGTGCGTTTTACGTGTTCCCGTGTATCAAGAGCACGGGGCTGACCAGTGCGGAGTTCTGCGAGCGGCTGGTTAAGGAAAAGAAGGTTGCGGTTGTTCCGGGGTCTGCCTTCGGTGCAAGCGGCGAGGGATATGTGCGTGTGTCGTATGCGTATTCCGTGTCGCACCTCACAACTGCCCTCGGACGTATAAAAGAATTTTTGGAAGAGCTTGGCAAGTAAGACAGGAGTTTTGTTTTGACAGAAATTTCATATTCCGCAAATGCGAAAATAAACCTGTATCTTGACATCACAGGAAGACGTGCCGATGGATACCACACGCTTGAAACGGTTATGCAGAGCATAGACCTTGCCGATATCGTTACCGTGCGGCTGAACGCCGATGATGCTGATGACATCGATAGCGGCATTTCCGTAAGCTGTTCAGATCCGCTTATCCCTGTGGATAGCGGAAATATCTGCTATAAAGCGGCAGAGCGGTATTTTGCCGCAATAGGCAGACGGTTCAGAGCGCAAATCCACATAGACAAGCGTATTCCGCATGGCGCAGGCTTAGGCGGAGGCAGTGCAGACGCCGCCGCAGTGCTGAAAGCCCTGAATACACTGTGCGACAATGCTCTTAGTGAAGAACGTCTGCTTGAAATCGGCGCTGAAATCGGCGCAGACGTGCCATTCTGCATAGCAGGCGGCATAAAGCTGTGCAAGGGAATAGGCGAGAAAATGAGCGATATTGAGCCGTTTCCCGAACGTGCTTATCTTGTGGTTATGCCTGATTTTTCGTGTGCCACAGGTGAGGCTTACCGAAAATATGATGAAAGCCCTCTGCCGATAAAAAACGGACTGAACGAATTTCTTGCGGCTGGTGAGGATTATCCCAGTCACCTTTACAATGTGTTTTCCGTGCTTTACAATGACGTGCGGATAACGGAAATCTGCCGCAGACTGCGTGAGTGCGGTGCACAGGGCGCAGAGCTTTCAGGAAGCGGAGCGGCTGTGTTCGGGGTGTTTGATAATCCCGAAGCGGCGGCGAAAGCGGCGGAAAATTTCCCGAGTTACTTTACAGCGGTATGCAGACCGCTGAAACACGGCGTTAAGCCGATATAACAACAAAAAACATTGCCTTTGGATTGGAGGTTGAAAATATGGTAGCTATTCAGAACCCGATAGGAAAAATTACGATTTCCAACGAGTATTTTACCGAGCTTATCGGAAACACTGTTACAAACTGCTTCGGCGTTGTTTCTATGAACGTTTTTGGCGTACGTGACACAATTATGGCGGCTCTGGCACCGAAAAGTGCGAAGTCTGCGCCCCGTGGCGTAAGTGTGCGGTTCAACAAGGACAAACTGATTATTGATCTGCATATCTCGCTGATGTATGGCGTGAATATGAAGGCCGTAGTGCGTTCTATTATACACAAGGTAGGCTACACAGTGGAGCAGGGCACGGGATATACAGTTGAAAAGGTCAACGTTTATGTTGACTCAATCCGTGCGTGACAGCACTGTAAAAAATAAGGTGACTAGGCTGAATTGGCTGAATTGTTGATTTAAGCCGACATCACCGAACAATTAAAGTGAGGATTTTTAAAGATGAACATAACAGGAAAACTCCTGCGTGACGCCATTATTTCGGGCGCAAACAATATTTCAAACAACAAACAGGCTGTTGACGAGCTGAACGTATTCCCTGTGCCCGACGGCGACACAGGAACAAATATGAGTATGACTATCCGCAATGCTGCCGCAGAGCTTGAAAACCTCCCCGACGGAGTGACTGCCGCAAACGTGGCAAAGCAGGCGGCTTCGGCAATGCTCAGGGGTGCAAGAGGAAATTCGGGCGTAATTCTGTCGCTTATTTTCAGAGGCCTTTCAAAGGGACTTGCAGGCAAGGACGAGGCAAGCGCCGCTGATATGTCTGCCGCATTCAAAATCGGCGTAGACGCCGCTTACAAATCCGTAATGAAGCCTACTGAGGGTACAATCCTTACAGTAGCACGTGAGGCTTATGAGAATACCGCAAACCTTCAGTTTGACGGTATGACCGTAGCCGACTTCTTCAAGGAATATATCAAGGAAGCGGAAATTTCGCTCAACAAGACCCCCGAGCTTCTCCCTGTACTGAAAAAGGCTGGCGTTGTTGACGCTGGCGGTAAGGGTCTGCTGGTAATTCTTGAGGGTATGTACGAGGTGCTGTCAGGCGGAAAGATTATCTCCTCCGCTGATGAGGCAAAGCCCTCTGCGCCTGCGGCTGTTGCGGCGTCTGAAGAGGAAATCACCTTTGCATACTGCACTGAGTTTATTGTAAACAAGAACACCCGCAAGGACGCTGACGCATTGCGTGCGTATCTTGAAACTATCGGCGACTGCGTTGTGGTAGTAGACGATGACGATATAATCAAGGTGCACGTTCATTCCAATAACCCAGGTAAGGCTATCGAAGAGGCACTGCTGTTCGGCGAGCTTACAAAGGTTAAGATTGAAAATATGCGTGAACAGCACAACAACGTAATCAAGGCTGACAAGGCGGCTCAGCAGCACAAGAAAGCCCCCGTTGAGCCTACGAAGGATATAGGCTTTGTGGCTGTTGCGGCAGGCGACGGACTTGAGGCTCTGTTCAGGGATTTAGGTGCAGATGTCACAGTGCGTGGCGGTCAGACAATGAACCCCTCCACAGAGGACATTCTTGAGGCAATTGAGCAGACCCCCGCACACAATGTATTCGTTCTTCCCAACAACAAGAACATCATTATGGCGGCAGAGCAGGCGGTAAATCTCGCTGACAGAAACGTATGCGTTCTTCAGACGCGTACCATTCCGCAGGGAATTACTGCAATGATGAACTTCAATCCCGAGGCTGACTTCAAGGAAAACGGTGCGGCAATGACTGAGTCTATCGACACCGTTGCAAGCGGACAGATTACCTTTGCAGTGCGTGACAGCGATTATGACGGTCACAAAATCAAGCAGGGCGATATCCTCGCAATGGATAACGGCAAGGTTGCATTCACAGAAAAGAACCTCACAAAGGCGCTGGTAAAGCTTACAAAGAAGCTGATTTCGTCGTCTTCAAGCTATATCACGCTGATTTACGGCTCTGACATTGAGGAAGAGGACGCAAACGAGGCTTATGAAACACTGCGTTCAAAGATAGGCGACGATATTGATATTGTGTTGGTAAACGGCGGACAGCCTGTATACTACTACATAATATCGGTAGAGTAACAGGAAAACA
>JAZQBH010000251.1:0-12341 GCA_045545655.1 Oscillospiraceae bacterium | reverse complement strand
AATAATCTCCGCTTGTGTTTGCCATAGTGTTGGTTAAAAATCGTCTTTTGACGCACTGTCCGCCTTGTGCCTTTATTATATATCTTTTAACAGAAATTGTCAAGGCGGTTGCAAAATTTTAATAAATATGTTATACTATTATTGTATTAAACAACGGAAAAAGTCGATAAACACCTTGTCCGATATGTAGAATATGTCGGGCGGAAGATGGTGTTAAGAAAAGGACGGAAAGATGAAACAGACAAACTTAATCAAGCGGTTTATTCCGTATTTCAAGCCATACATACATATTCTGATACTGGATTTGCTGTGTGCGTCGCTTACGGCGCTGTGTGACATAGTGCTTCCTGTGCTTGTGAGAAACATAGCGCAGACTGCAAGCGACGATATTTCTCAGCTTACGGTTGAGCTTATCGTGAAAACAGCGGCGGTGTATCTCGTTCTGCGTGTGATAGACGTTATCGCATACCGCTTTATGGCAGACAGGGGACACGTTATGGGCGCAAAAATCGAAACTGATATGCGTTCGGCGTTGTTCAGACATCTTGAGCGGCTGTCGTTCCGTTACCATTCGCAGACTAAGGTAGGTCAGCTTATGGCGAGAATTACCAGCGACCTGTTCGACGTAACCGAGTTTGCACACCACTGTCCCGAGGAGTTTTTCATTGCGGGCGTTAAATTCATAGTATCGTTTGTTATTCTGTGTACAATAAACGTGCCGCTTACGCTGATTATTTTCGCAGTACTCCCCGTAATGATTATAGTCTGCGGAAAGTATAACCGCAAGCTGCGTGCAACCTTCCGCAGAAATCGTCAGCAGATTGGCGAGGTGAATGCACAGGTTGAGGACAGTCTGCTTGGTATCCGTGTGGTAAAATCCTTCACGGGCGAGGAAATCGAGATAGACAAGTTTGAAAAGGGTAATCAGGACTGGCTTGGCATAAAGCGTGAGAATTACAATCGTATGGGTATATTCCATTCGCTCACACGCTTGTTTGACGGCATTATGTACATTACCGTTGTTATCGCAGGCGGATTGTTCATTCTCAATGGCTCAATCACCCCCGCAGACCTGCTTGCGTACCTTATGTATGTAACAACTCTGCTTGCAACAGTGCGCAGAATTGTGGAGTTTACTGAGCAGTTTCAGCGTGGAATGACGGGAATAGAGCGTTTCTTCGAGGTGCTTGACGTTGAACCCGACATTGTAAATCCAGAAAAGCCCGTCAAGCCTGACGTAATCCACGGTAATATCACATTCAGGGATGTAAGCTTTGCGTATGCCGACGAGCCTGACATTCTTGTTCTCAACAAGCTTAACCTTGATGTAAAACAAGGGCAGTCGGTTGCCCTTGTGGGACAGTCGGGCGGCGGCAAGACCACAATCTGCAACCTTATCCCACGCTTTTATGACGTCACTGAGGGTGCGATTGAAATGGACGGCGTTGACGTGCGTTCGCTTGACGTGAAAACTCTCCGTCAGAATATCGGCATTGTTCAGCAGGACGTCTATCTGTTTTCGGGTACAATCTACGAAAACATAGCCTACGGCAGACCCGGCGCTACTGAAGAAGAAATAATCGAAGCGGCAAAGCAGGCGGGCGCACACGACTTTATTATGTCAACCGTGAAAGGCTATCAGACTTATGTCGGCGAACGTGGAGTGCGACTGTCGGGCGGACAGAAACAGCGTATATCCATAGCGAGAGTTTTTCTGAAAAATCCCCCTGTGCTGATACTCGACGAGGCAACCAGCGCACTTGACAACGAAAGCGAGCGTCTTGTGCAGAAATCCCTTGTGCGGCTTGCCAAAAACCGCACTGTTATCACCATTGCGCACCGACTGTCCACTATCCGTAATGCGGATAAAATCCTCGTGCTTACCGAGGACGGCATTGCAGAGCAGGGCACTCACGATGAACTTTTGGCTAAAAACGGAATTTACTCAACACTTTACAACGAGGCTTAAAGGAGAATGACTATGTTGTCGATTTTGATGGACATTTTCAAGTACGTAATTATTGGGGCACCTATATTTGCATTGATAGCGTTTTTTATTGTGTCGCTGGTGATGTTTTTGAAAACACCGAAGGACAGCCCTCAGCGTAAAACACGCAAGGTACTGCTTATAGTGTCATCTGTTATTTTGGGTGTATTTGTTGCGGCTGTTATCGGAATTGCAGTAATGTCTAGTATGGCAATAATGTATATGTGAGCGAAACCCTTTCAGATGTTTATTGATAGAGGAGAACTATTATGAGTTTTTTGCGTGAGTATTGGGTTTACATAATGTTTTTAGCTGCACTTGCGGCGGCGATAGCATTCTTTGTTGCGTCGCTTGTGCGGTTTGTAAAAACGCCTAAGAACGACCCAAAGCGTAAAACACGCAAGGTACTGCTTATTGTGTCATCAATAATTCTTGGTATAATCGGTGCTTATGTAATAGGAATTTCAGTAATAATGATGTTAGTAATGCTGTATATGTGATATGGAAAGGCAGAAGTTATGAGCGAAAAACTTTTTAGACGATTACTTATAGCAGTGTTGGCGCTTGGAATAATCTCAACGGCGGTATTGCTGGGCGTTACGGCATACTATCATTATCATTGCTCCATCATATCGTTTGTGGCGAATGGACGGTGACGGTATGGACAAACGTTTACTCACAAAACAGATTGCGGTGCTGTGCCTTGTGGCAGGAATATTCGCACTGCTGAATATAAGTGTGTTTATGAATTTCACAAAGCCGTGCCTTCCCGACAAGAGCGAGGGTCGTTCCGCACGCACAATTGACGTGTGGCGGTATCTTCCGTTTGACGAAAACTCGCTGATTGTAAAGGACAAGGCTGACGTGCAGTTTTCGGGCGAGCTGCCTGTGCTTGACGGCGCAGAGGGGTTGTATCCGCTGTTTTCGGCGTTTGCGAATGCGGCATATCCCGAAAGTGCGGTGCAGTTTGACGGCGAAAATTTTTCGGCTGACAGCAAACTGCAGATGAACAACACTCTCCGTTCGTATAAGGGCGTGGTTGACGGCACGGTGGATATCGTGTTCAATGCCGCTCCCTCAAAGGAACAGCTTGCCTATGCCGAGGAAAACGGGGTAGAGCTTGAGTTTGTGCCGATAGGCAGAGAGGCGTTCGTGTTTATCGTGAACGGCGAAAACCCCGTTGACGGGCTTACAACCGAGCAGATAAAAGGCGCATTCAGCGGAAAATACACCAACTGGAAGGAATTCGGTGGCAGAAATATGCCGATTAACCCTGTTCAGCGTATTGCTGGTAGCGGCAGTCAGTCAACGCTGCTGAGGTTTATGGGAGATACTGAAATAAAGCCCAATCCGCTGGGCTTTCTCGGAAGTCCGTTGGGGTATTCATTCAGATTTTACGCAGAAGACGTGGTTCGCCACGGAAACATAAAGCTGCTGTCGGTAGACGGAGTTTACCCCGACAGCGAGAGCATCTCAAACGGCTCGTATCCGCTGGTAAGCCAGTTCTATGCAGTGTACGACAAGAATAACCCTAATCCTGCAATACACGAGATGATAGACTTTATCCTCTCCGAGCAGGGGCAGAGCATTGTTGAACGCACAGGCTTTTCACGGATTTGATTGACATTACAGCGGCAAAGGGGGGTAAGGTCTATGAGCGAAACTATTCTTGTGGCAGACGACGAAAAGGAAATAGCCGATTTAGTCGAGGTGTACCTCAGGAATGAGGGCTATACCGTGCATAAGTTCTACAACGGCAGAGCGGCTCTGCATTTCGCCGAGAGCAACCCCGTTGACCTTGCAATACTAGATGTAATGATGCCCGATATGGACGGCTTTTCAATCGTGCAGAAGCTGAGAGAGCGGTTTATGTTCCCGATTATTCTGCTTACGGCTAAGGTCGGCGAGTTCGACAAGATTACAGGGCTTGCCTTCGGTGCAGACGATTATATCACAAAGCCGTTCAGCCCTCCCGAATTAGTAGCGAGGGTGAGGGCACAGCTGAGGCGGTTCAAGCGGTACAATGCAAGCTCCGCCGAGCCGCAAGCCGAAAAGACGGAGATTGACATTCGTGGCTTGCAGATAAGCTCACGCACGCACATCTGTATCCTTGACGACAAGGTGATAAGCCTTACCCCGATTGAGTTCAATATTCTGTGGTATCTTTGTTGCCGACAAGGCGAGGTTGTATCAAGCGAAGAACTATTCGAGGCAGTGTGGGGTGAAAAGTATCTCGACAGCTCCAACACAGTTATGGCACACATCGCAAGACTGCGTGAGAAAATGCACGAAAAGCCCCGTCACCCTAAGTACATCAAAACCGTGTGGGGCATAGGCTACACTATTGAATAACAAAAGATTTCCGACATCTGAGGGCGTATAGAAATACATTATGAAAAACAAATCTGAAAAAAGCGAACGAATTGCACGTATCGGGCAAATTGGGCAAATCGGGCACAGCGGCATTACAAAAAAACTGCTTACGCAATGTGCCGTGTTTATGATATTATGGGCAGTGTTTGTGATTGTTGCGGCATTAGCAGGGTATCTCATCTGCTCGCATATCCGCTGGGATTACAACAGCTTTATCTACCGTCTTTTCAGCCTGATTGAAGAACTTATGATTATTCTTCTGCCTGTGGCTGTGTTTATCGGATGGGTTGTGATTTTCTGCATTATGCTGAACAAGTCGTTCTCGTATTTTGATAAGATAGTGCTGGAAAGCGAAAAGCTGGTTAATGTTGATAACGGGCCCGTGTATCTCCCCGAGGAGCTGAAAAACGTTCAGGACAGGCTGAACGCTCTGCGTGACGACGTTATCAAAAACCGTTCGCTTGCTCAGCAGGCAGAACAGCGCAAAAACGACCTTGTGCTGTATCTCGCACACGATTTGAAAACGCCGCTTACCAGTATTATCGGCTATCTCACGCTGTTGAAGGCAGAGCCTGAGATTTCAGTTGAAGTACGTGCAAAGTACGTCGGCATAGCCCTTGACAAGGCAGAGCGACTGGAACAGCTGATAAACGAGTTTTTCGATATCACACGCTTTAACGTGCAGACTATGACGCTTGACGTGGAGCGTATCAACCTCAGCCTTATGCTTGAGCAGACGGTAAGCGAGTTTCTCCCCATATTGAGCGAGCATAGCCTTACGGTAAGCACCGACATTCAGCCTGACGTGGAGCTTATGTGCGACCCCGACAAGCTTGCGAGGGTGTTCGACAACCTTATGCGTAACGCCGTGAATTACAGCTATGAAAACAGCGGAATTTCCGTTGCAATGATAACCGATAAAGGCACGGTAACGATAGAAGTGCGCAATCAGGGGAAAACTATCCCAAAAGAAAAGCTCGAAAAGATTTTCGAGCAGTTCTTCCGTATGGATTCCGCACGCCAGTCGGATAACGGCGGTGCGGGACTTGGTCTTGCAATAGCAAAGGAAATTGTTCTCCGTCACGGCGGAAGTATTTCCGCTGTCAGCGAGAACGATATAACGACATTTACAGTTGTTTTGCCGCTTTGTCCTCCGAGCGAGGCGCAAATTTCTTCTTGAGCCTTGCATAGCAGTAGAAGAAAGCAGGGAAAAGGAACAGGTCTGCTAGTATCCACGCAAGCGGATTTGCAAAGCAGATAGCGTCATAGCCCCATTTCGGAGCAAGCAGCAATGCCGCAGCACCTCTTGCGACAAGCTCGAACACGCCTGCAAACAGCGCAAGCTGTGAGTAGCCTATTCCCTGAATAAGGAAACGCACATTGTTTACAAACACAAGCAGAATGTAAAATGCTGTGTTCATTACAAGATACTGTTTCGCAAAGCCTTTGATTATTTCGGCGTTTGCGGCGATTTCGGGGTCGTTGGCGTCAATGAATATCATAGACAGCTCGCCGCCGAAGAAGAATGCAACGCCGAATGCAATCAGCGAATAGATTATTCCGATCAGCGAGCAGTCAATCAGTCCACGTTTTACACGCTTGATTTCGCCTGCGCCGACGTTCTGTCCGCCGTAGGTTGCCATAGTGCTTCCCAATGCTTCATACGGACAGGACATAAACTGTCCTACCTTGTTGCCTGCGGTAACGGACGCCATATAGATTGAGCCAAGTCCGTTCACGGCTGTCTGGATAAGGATGGTGCCGATTGCGGTGATGGAATACTGCAAACCCATCGGCAAGCCAACTCCGCAAAGCTTTGCGATATGTCTGCCGCTCGGCTTCAAGTCCTCCTTGTGAAGGTGGAGTATATCAAACTTCTTTACAATGAATATAAGGCAGAGAATGCCCGATACAAGCTGTGAGATTACCGTTGCCCAGCCCGCACCCGAAACGCCCATCTTCATCACGACAATCAGGAAAATATCCAGTCCGATATTGAGAAAGCTGGATACAATAAGGAAGATAAGCGGTGTTTTCGAGTCGCCGAGCGAGCGGATAAAGCCCGAAAGAATGTTGTAAAGGAAGGTTGCGGGGATACCGAGGAATATTGTGAATATATAGCCATACGCCTCGTCGAATACGTTGTCCGGGGTGTTCATCCACGTAAGGATTGAAGAGCACAGCAGACAGGTTACAACAGTAAGCACCACTGCAAATGCAATTGCAATCCACAGTGTGTTTGCAACATAGCGGCGCAGTTCCTTGAAGTCCTTTGAGCCGAACGTCTGCGCAACAGGAATTGCAAAGCCAGCGCACAGGCCTATAACAAGTCCCATTACAAGAAAGTTGATAGAACCCGTTGAGCCTACGCCCGCAAGTGCGTCAATTCCGAGATATCTGCCGACAATAATGGTGTCAACCATATTGTAGAACTGCTGAAACAGCATTCCGAACAGAAGCGGCAGCATAAAACCGACGATAAGCTTCATCGGTTTGCCTTGTGTTAAATCCTTCACCTTTGCCATTTTGCTCACCTTTCCTTATTTAGGCAACGTTGTTTATTCACGTGTTTTCATGTTGTTTTTCTTTAATCGCATAAGCTATATTATACTGATTTTTTTCGGGTTTTTCAATTGATAAAATACCCAACTTTTAAAATTCTTTGCCGCTTGCTTTAAGAGAATATATACAAATAGATCTGCCTTGTGTAAATATAAGGAAAAGCTGATAACTATGAGAGATAACAGACCGTTGTGTGCAGTAAATTTCAATGCACAGAACAGTCTGTACAGATATAAACATATTAGACAATCAAATCTGTTATGGAGGTAATTATGACAGAGAAAAAATATCTTCAGCTGCTTGCTGAAAAGTATCCGTCTATCGAAAGCGCCGCAAGCGAGATAATCAACCTTGCCGCAATCCGTTCACTGCCCAAGGGAACTGAGTACTTCTTCAGCGACCTGCACGGCGAACACGAGGCATTTCTGCATATGATTAAAAGCGCTTCGGGTATGATTAAGAACAAGATTGACAAGGTGTTCGGCAAAACCGTATCGGCAGGAAAGCGTGAAATGCTTGCAAATCTTATCTATTACCCTGAACGTGAGCTTAAACGTGTGCGTGACAGCGGCGACCTTGACGAAGAATGGACCCGTCTTACGCTTTACCGCCTTATTATGGTGTGCGAAAGCATTTCGGCGAAGTATACCCGTTCACGTGTGCGAAAAAGAATACCCGAGCAGATTCGCTATATCGTTGACGAACTGCTGAACGTTACCGACGACGTTAACAAGGATTTCTACTACGATAAAATTATTTCTTCCATAATCGAAACAGGCACAGGCGACAGGTTCATCATTTCGCTGTGTCAGCTTATTCAGTCGCTTGCGGTTGACAAGCTGCACATTATCGGCGATATTTTCGACAGAGGTCCTCGCCCTGACATAATTATGGACGAACTGCTGAAAATGCACGACGTTGATGTACAGTGGGGCAACCACGATATTTCGTGGATTGGTGCGGCGTCGGGAAACACTGCGCTTATTGCAAATGTTATCCGCATTTCAATCAGATATAACAACTTCGATTTGCTGGAGGACGGCTACGGACTTAATCTCCGTGCGCTTGCTGTGTTTGCGGCGGAAACCTACGCAGACGGTGACTGCTCCCTCTACTATCCGCATATCTACGACATCAACGTGTATGACCCCATTGATGACAAGCTTGCCGCACAGATGCACAAGGCGATTTCCGTAATTCAGCTTAAGCTGGAATCGCAGTTAATCAAAACTCACCCCGAATGGGGTATGGAAGGCCGCAGTGCGTTCGACCTTGTAGACTTTGAAAACAACACCGTTGAGATAGACGGCAAAACCTACACACTGCTTGACGGATTTTTCCCGACGGTTGACCCAGCCAACCCCTCAGAGCTGTCGGCTGGCGAGGAGGAGCTTATCACAATTCTCAAGAACTCGTTCTTACACAGTGAAAAATTGCAAAGACATATCCGTTTCCTGCTCTCGAAAGGCTCAATGTACAATGCGTGCAACGGAAATCTTATGTTCCACGGCTGTATTCCGATGAATGAGGACGGAACTCTGCAAAGCGTTCAGATTGGCAGTGCCGCTTATGAGGGCAAGGCTCTGCTTGACAAGATTAACGTGCTTGTAAGCTCTGCGTTTTACGCAAAGGAGCTGTACGCCAAGGACTTTATGTGGTATCTGTGGTGCGGTCCGCAGTCGCCGCTGTACGGCAAGGACAAGATGGCATTTTTTGAGCGGTATTTCATCGGCACAAAGGCGGCTCCCGAACTTTGTAGGGAGAATTACAACAGCTACTATCAGCTTTCTGAAAAGGAAGAGGTGTGCCGCAGAATACTGCGTGATTTCGGAATCAACGAGAACACTGGTCATATCATAAACGGTCACGTGCCTGTTAAAATCAAGGACGGCGAGCACCCTGTAAAGGCTAACGGCAAGCTGTATGTCATTGACGGCGGAATTTCAAAGGCATATCAGAAAACCACGGGAATTGCGGGCTACACGCTGATTTACGATTCGCACAGCCTGTCGCTTGCCGAGCATAAGCCGTTCAGTGTGGAGAGCGGCGGTGATACTCCCGAAATCCATATTGTAGAGCGACTTCCCGACCGTGCAAACATCTCCGACACCGACAAGGGACGGGAACTGCTTGAACAGATTCAAGACCTTAAGGAGTTGCTAACTGCATATCGCAAGGGCGAAATCAAGGAAACAAAATAAAAACGAAAGGGCTGTTTTCAAAAGAAAACAGCCCTTGAATTTATCCGATATTATTGAAATCAGCGTCAAACGATGTGCAATTTTTTACCATACTGTCAGGCACGGCAACTGTAATAAACCAGCCCGCCATATCACAAGTGCCGATTTCGGGGGAGTTTGTCTGCTCCACGTGGATTACAAACGAGTTTCCGTCGCAGAAAATGCTGTTCACTCCAAAGCGGTTAGAGCCGCTGCCCGAGGTGACGTAGGTAAGCATCAGCGTGTTTTCCTCAAAGAAAGTACTGTCATATTTCTTCGTTGTTTCGTTGAAGGACGACACCTCGTCGTAGCCGCTGTTCATCGACAATACATCAGCATACTTAGTTTTGAAGTTTTCCAGTTCCTGCAATGTGTCGAACTTAAAGATTGGCAGATGCTGTACGCTGTTGATACTCAGTTTATCGGCGTTCAGCCCTAAAAAGTAAATTTCTCTGTTTTCCGTCCAGTTTGCATAAGAAACGGCTATATCAAACAATTCGTTGACGTCAGTGCCGCCCATCTGCGGTTTATCTGATTGAGCGGTATCAGAATTGTTCTTATTTTCTGATTTCTCTGAATTGTCCGAATTGTCCGAATTGTCCGAATTATCGATATTGTTTTGAGCACGGAGAGCGTCTAGTGCACAGGGTTTGTTGCTTTCCGCCTGTCTGTCTGCACAGCCGCTGAGCAAAATCGCACAGGCTGAAACGAGCGCTATAATTGTAGATTTCTTCATAAAAAGTCCTCGCTTTCGTTATTCAAAATATTTCGTGCTATGTGGTATCGTGGAAAGTATTCAATAATAATACCGAATGGTATTGGAAAATGTTGCAAAAACAAAAAATCGGCAAGTTTTATCTTGCCGATTTTCTTGTTATCAGATTTTAAGCTTTTTAATCTGCTCGTTAAGCGCCTCAGTCTGCTCGTTGAGGTGTGCGCACGATGCGGCGGATTCCTCTGCGGTTGCGGAGTTGTTCTGCACTACATCGGAAATCTTTTCAATGCCGATCTTAACCTGTTCGATTGCCTGTGCCTGTACACTGGAAGCGTCTGAAATCTGCGAGATGTAGTCGTTTGTGCGTGATGACAGCTCCATAACGTCCCTCATAGTGCCAGCGGTATTCTTTGCAAGGGTTGCACCCTTGTTTACAGACTCAATCGTTGCGTGAACAAGCTCGTTGGTTTCTTTTGCGCTTTCAGCACTCTTTTCAGCAAGGTTGCGTACCTCGTCGGCAACAACTGCAAAGCCCTTGCCAGCGGCACCTGCTCTTGCCGCCTCGATAGCCGCATTGAGCGCAAGTATGTTTGTCTGGAATGCAATATCATCAATCGCCTGAATGATGTTGAGAATCTTATCAGACTGCTCCTTGATTTCGTCCATTGCAGACAGCAGATTTATTACTTCTTCGTTCTGTACAATAATGCGGTTTACGCTTTCAGCGGAAATTCTGCCTGCCTCGCCTGCGTTTTCAGCAGTTTTCTGAATATCGTTGGTGATATCGCCGATTGTTGCGGAAAGCTCGTCTACAGCCTCTGCCTGTTGGATAGTACCCTCAGACAACAGCTGAGAACCCTCGCTTAACTGACGTGAACCGTCTGCAACATCTGCAGAAGCACGGTTGATGGCTGTGATTATATCCGTCAGCTGGGTGTTAATCTGCTTGAATGAATTTGTAAGTTCGGCAAAGTCGCCTACATAATTTATTTTAGGTGAAGACGCAAAGTTACCTGTTGCCATTTCCGAAAGAACGCTCTTGATATCGGTTATGTAACTGTCA
Organism: Oscillospiraceae bacterium; assembly: GCA_045545655.1. GTDB lineage: Bacteria > Bacillota > Clostridia > Oscillospirales > Ruminococcaceae > CAG-115. The sequence goes on along the minus strand of JAZQBH010000251.1, from coordinate 1,422 downwards.
AGAGTGCCCCTGGTTTCCTCAAGAGCCTTGATGAACTCCCCCATTTCGTTGTTGTCGTCAGCGTGCTTTGAGTGAGTCTGGGAAAGGATACCGTTTCTCATATTCTCAGCAAGCTGGTTTGCGTCCTTGATGGGATTGAGCAGCATTTTTACCGTGATAAAGCCTATCGCCGCCATTGACACAGCAATTGCAACAACTGCAACAATAACGGTTACGATAATCATTGTTCTTGTAAGGGCGTCGGAGTCTGCGGTAGAAACACCTGCAAAGAACGCACCTACTACATTGTCGTTGATGTCATAAAGCGGCTCATATACAACGCTGTGCGTCTGACCTACTACATCAGCCTTGCCCTCGTAGATTTCACACTGCTCAATTACTTTTTTTGCAACCTTGTCGGACATTTCCGTGCCGATTGCACGTTCATTGTTTTCGTTGATAACGGTTGTGGCAACACGTGTTGTACCGCTGAAGATTGTAACCTCAGTGTCTGAGTGAAGTTTAACCTCGTCAAGCCAGTCGTTGGCTGAAAGGTGCATTCCCACAACGCCGAAGATTTTTACAGCGCCTCCGCTTTTTATCGACTTCCTGCACTGAATGGTAAGGCCTGCAGAGGAGTCGTTGACAATGCCTGTATAATCGCTGACATTCTTGTCGATAGCAAAATCAGCGAGATTGTAGTTTTCTGATTTCCAGAACAGTGTTCCGTCTTCACGATAGAAAGCGGCGAAATCACCTGTGCTAGCCGAGTGGTCTTCAAATACTGCGGCCATATCGGCGGGTTCCATTGTCCATACATTGGAAACGTCTATGTATTCAGCCAGATCCTGAATACGAGTGAAGTTTGTGTCATAACTGGTTTTCAGCGCACTCATACCCGAATGAGCCATCGATGAAAGCAGAGTGTCGCTTTGTGAGGTAGACATCTTAATAGTAACAACACTTACTGTAACAACCGTCAGTACTATACATAAAATAATCGCCAACAATAATTTTCTTCCAATTCTTGAGTTCATAACGCCATCTCCTTAGAAAAAAATTCCGGGTATCAAAACCTCATTGAAAAACAGGCTTATTTTCTAGCCTTGGCACGCCGCAGGAACGTTTCAGCGGCGTCCATAATCTTTGCATATTTTGTGTCAGAGCTGGAAACAACGCTCTGGAAGAAAGCCTCCAGCCGTGGATTATCCGCTTGAGTCAGCGCACGGTGTGAGATGTAGTCGTGTGCGGCAATAAGTTCAGGATTATCCATAATCGCAATAGCAAAGGTAACAAATCTCTTGGGGTCAGTAAACAGCAGATAATTGCTTGCTGCAATTATGCTTGAATAGAAGTTCGCTGAAACGATAACCTCGCCGTTGCATTCAACATCGCCTGCAAGCAGACAGTTAAGCTGCTCATCTGAAAGCGAGCTTATCGCAT
>JAZQBH010000250.1:0-1514 GCA_045545655.1 Oscillospiraceae bacterium | reverse complement strand
CAATAAGGTTTTAAAGGATATTATTGTCAAGTATAAGTCTATGACAGGTTATCAGGCTCCATTTATTCCCGGTTGGGACTGTCACGGTCTGCCTATTGAGCTGAAGGCTATTAAGGAACTTGGCGTGGATAGTGTTTCGGTTGACCCTGTTACACTGCGTAAGAGCTGCCGTCAGTTTGCTCTGTCTTGTCTTGACGAGCAGAAGGCTCAGTTCAAGAGATTGGGTGTATGGGGCGACTACGAAAATCCCTACCTCACAATCAGACCTGAGTTTGAGGCAAAGCAGGTTGAAGTATTCGGAACTATGTACAAGAAGGGCTACATCTATAAGGGATTGAAGCCTGTTTACTGGTGTGCCGATTGTAATACTGCGCTTGCTGAAGCTGAAATTGAGTATCAGGACGACCCTTGCTATTCAATTTATGTTAAATTCCCGATTGTAGATGACAAGGGTAAGTTCGCTTCTCTTGGCATTGATATGAATAATGCGTTTGTTGTTATCTGGACAACAACTACCTGGACTCTTCCTGGTAACCTTGCTGTATGTCTTGGTCCGAACTACGAATATACTTTCGTTAAGGTTGAGGACGAAGAGCATAAGTCCTTCGGCGCTTATCTGCTTATGGCAAAGGAACTGGTTGAGGAAGTTACAAAGTCTGCTGGTATCAGCAAGTATTCTACTGTAGGTTCGTTCAAGGGTTCTGACCTTGAACTTATTGAGGCAAAGCACCCGTTCTACGACAGAAAGTCTCCGATTATCAATGGCGACCACGTTACTCTTGACAGCGGTACTGGCTGTGTACACACTGCACCTGGTTTCGGTGTAGAGGACTTTGAGGTGTGCAGCAAGTACAAGGGAATGTTCAAGATTATCGTTCCTGTAAACGAAAAGGGTGTACTTACTGAAGAAGCTGGCGAGTTTGCAGGGCTCAAGACCGCTGACGCAAACAAGGAAATTGCAAAGCGCCTTGATGCTGATAATACTCTGCTTGCTATGCAGAAGATTGTTCACCCGTATCCTCACTGCTGGCGCTGCCACGAGCCGATTATCTACCGTGCAACTGACCAGTGGTTCTGTAATGTTGATATGTTCAAGCCTGAGACAATCAAGGCTATTGAACAGGTTAAGTGGATTCCCGAATGGGGCGAAGAACGCATTAAGAATATGGTTAATATGCGTTCTGACTGGTGCATTTCCCGTCAGAGAAGATGGGGTGTGCCGATTCCGATTTTGTATTGTGAAGACTGCGGAAAGCCTGTAATCAATGATACTTCTATCAAGGCTATTTCCGATTTGTTCCGCAAGGAAAGCTCTGATGCATGGTACGCTAAGAATGCTGACGAGTTTATTCCTGCTGAAGTAAAGTGCGAATGTGGTTGTGGAAAGTTCCGCAAGGAAATGGATATCTTTGATGTGTGGTTCGATAGCGGCTGTACTCATGCAGCGGTTCTTGACGAGCGACCTGAATTGTCCTCTCCTGCTGACCTTTACCTTGAGGGCTGCGACCAGTACA
>JAZQBH010000249.1:0-1795 GCA_045545655.1 Oscillospiraceae bacterium | reverse complement strand
GACAGCAAGGGCGTTTCCAAGCTCCGTCTGTGGCGTGCAGAGGCTATGTCCTTCGATATGAACGCATTCAACACAGGCGACTACGCAACCGCTCTCGGCGCACAGAACATCGCTCACTCCATTTCTAAGGTGCTTTATCCCAACGACAACCACGCAGAGGGCAAGGCGCTCCGTCTTCGCCAGCAGTACTTTATGTGTGCGGCTTCCGTGGGCGATATCGTAATGCGCCACATGAGAGTATACGGCTCTCTTGCAAACCTTCACGAGAAGATTGCAATTCACATCAACGACACTCACCCTACCCTCGCTATCCCCGAGCTTATGAGAATACTGCTTGACGACTGCGGCTACGGCTGGGAGCAGGCATGGCACATCTGCGCCAACACCTTTGCTTACACCAACCACACCGTTATGGCAGAGGCTCTGGAAAAGTGGGATCAGGGACTTATCGAGAAAATTCTTCCGAGAATTTATCAGATTATCTGTGAGATCAACCGCCGCTATTACGAGGATATTCTCGCAAGAACAGGCGACGCTGGCCGTGCAGGCAAAATGAGCATTATGAAGGACGGCAAAATCCATATGGCTAATCTGTGCGTTGCCGCTTCTCACAGCGTAAACGGTGTTTCAAAGCTTCACAGCCAGATTATCAAGGACGACGTGTTCCAGCTTGAGGCAACCGACACACCCTCCAAGTTCAAGAACGTTACAAACGGTATCGCATACCGCCGCTGGCTGCTGCAGTCCAACAAGGGACTTACCAACCTGCTTTCAGAGTGTATCGGCGAGGGCTTCAAGAAGGACGCAAGCGAGCTTATCAAGTTCCAGGTGTTCGCAAACGACTCCTCCGTACTTGAAAAGCTGGGCAAGATTAAGCGTGAAAACAAGCTTGCATTCGCTGAGTATGTTGAAAAGACCACAGGCACAAAGCTGAATGTAGACAGCATTTTCGACGTTCAGGTTAAGCGTCTGCACGAGTACAAGCGTCAGCAGCTTAACGCTATGAACATCATTGCTGATTACAACTACCTCAAGCAGAATCCGAACGCTCCGTTCGTGCCGAAAACCTACATCTTTGCTTCAAAGGCAGCCCCCGGCTACTACATCGCAAAGCAGATTATCAAGATGATCTGGTGCATAGGCGAGGAAATCAAGCACGACCCTATTCTGCGTGAAAAGCTGCAGGTTGTATTCCTTGAGGACTACCGTGTAACACTTTCCGAGCTGCTTATGCCCGCCGCTGAAATCTCCGAGCAGATTTCGCTTGCAGGTACTGAAGCGTCGGGTACAGGTAATATGAAGCTTATGCTCAACGGTGCGCTTACTATGGGTACGTATGACGGCGCAAACGTTGAAATCCACGAGGCAGTAGGCACTGACAACATCTTCATCTTCGGTATGAGAACACCCGAAGTTAACGAAATGCGTATGAACGGCTACAATCCTCAGCACTACATTGATTCCAACCCCGTTATCGCAAACGTTATCCAGAGAATGTACAACGGAATCAACGGTGCGACCTTCAACGAAGTTGCAGACTCCATCAAGAACAAGGACTTCTATATGGCGCTTGCTGACTTCAACAGCTACCGTGGCACACAGGCTTACGCTTCCGAGGTCTACAAGAACCCGACCGACTGGAACAGAAAGAGCCTTTACAATATCGCAGGCGCAGGCCGCTTCTCTGCTGACAGAGCAGTAACCGACTACGCACGTGATATCTGGAATCTCAAGTAATTGCAGATTATTGTCCCCTTTCCCCTCGGAAAGGGGATAATTAAAATAAACAATGAAT
>JAZQBH010000248.1:0-6939 GCA_045545655.1 Oscillospiraceae bacterium | reverse complement strand
ATTTCCATAGCCTCGCACGCCTGTGAGGGTCTGCCGATGCCTGCGTCAACGATAACAGGGAGGTCTATTTCGTCCACCAGTATCTGAATAAACTCCCTTGTGGCAAGCCCCTTGTTTGACCCGATAGGCGCGGCAAGCGGCATTACTGCCGCCGCACCAGCGTTTACAAGGTCACGGGCGGCGTACAAATCGGGGTACATATACGGCAGTACCACAAAGCCCTCTTTTGCAAGGATTTCAGTAGCCTTTATAGTTTCGTTGTTGTCGGGAAGAAGATATTTCGTGTCACGCATAATCTCAATCTTTACGAAATTTCCGCACCCGATTTCACGGGCAAGCCGTGCGATACGGACAGCCTCGTCTGCTGTTCTTGCGCCTGATGTGTTAGGGAGAAGCGTTACTCCCTCGGGTATGTAGTCAAGGATATTTTCCTGTTCCTTTGTGTTTGCACGGCGTACCGCAAGGGTGATTATCTCCGCACCAGCGTCACGGACGGCCGCCTCAATAAGATTGAGGGAATATTTTCCCGAGCCTAAAATAAAACGTGAGTTGAACTCGTGTCCGCCTAAAATCAATTTATCATTTTTCATTTCTGTTCTCCTTATACTTCAAATTCTCCTGCGATAATACGCAGAACTGTGTTTGCCTGATGTGCGGCGCAGAGCATTACACGAGGGGCAAAAAGCGTGCCGTCGTCTGATACGTCGCTTGTTCCGTCGCCGCAGATATACAGCCGCTTGCCAAGCTTTTTCGTCTGTATTGTGTTGCTTGTGTGAATCCCCGACATTCCCGAAGCGGAAACTATGTACTTTTCGGGGTAACGCTCTGAAACTCCGTTTACGAGCAAAGCTTTGCACTGTGCATTGTCGAAGCACTCGCAGACGATACCGCACTCAGCAACAAGCGAGAGGTTTTCCTCTGTGAGTTTTACTATGTCCGTTACTACCTCGCAGTAGGGGGCTGTTTCGGAAAGTATCTGCCGCATAGCCTCGGTTTTGTACATTCCGAGTTGCGATACCACGTACTGCTGACGGTGCAGATTTGAAATATCAACCCTGTCAAAGTCGATAAGGTGCAGTTTTCCGATACCTGCTCTCGCAAGCGATATCGCCACGTTCGAGCCAAGACCGCCCAGTCCGCAGACCGCAACCGAAGCCGCCGAAAATCTCTGCTGTAAATCCGCTCCGTGCCGCTGTGCGAGGGCAGTGTTCCATTCGGTTTTAGTCATATCAGCCGCCTCCCACAAAGCTTACGACCTCAACACTATCGCCGTCCTGAAGAACGGTACTGTCGTACTGTGCTTTCGGCAGAATGTCACCGTTAAGCTCCACTGCAACACGCTTCAGGTCATAGCCGCTTGCTGTCAGATATTCAGCAACCGTTTTCCCGACAGCATTCTTTTCTTCACCGTTGATTTTTACCATTTTTGCACCTCACAGAATGTCGATATATTCGCCCTCAAGCGCCTTGTTCATACTTCTCACAGCACAGAATTTTCCGCACATTGAACAGCTTTCTTCGATTTCAGGCTTTCTGCTGTCACGTATCTTTTTTGCAGTTTCGGGGTCGATTGCACATTCCCATTGTTTGTCCCAGTCGAATGTTCTGCGTGCGTCAGCCATTTCGTTGTCGATATCCATTGCGTGGGGAATATGCTTTGCAATATCGGCGGCGTGAGCGGCAATTTTAGATGCGATAATGCCTTGCTTTACGTCCTCTACATTCGGGAGAGCAAGGTGCTCAGCAGGGGTGACATAACACAGAAATGCCGCACCGCTTGCCGCCGCAACAGCACCGCCGATTGCGGAAGTAATGTGGTCATAACCAGGGGCAATATCTGTAACAAGCGGACCTAAAACATAGAACGGCGCACCCATACATATCGTCTGCTGAATTTTCATATTCGCTTCAATCTGGTCGAGGGGCATATGACCAGGGCCTTCAATCATAACCTGAACGTCCTTTGCCCACGCACGCTTTGTAAGCTCGCCAAGACGGACAAGCTCCTCAATCTGACACACATCGCTTGCGTCAGCAAGACACCCGGGACGGCAGGCGTCACCGAGGGAAATTGTCACATCATACTCACGGCAGATGTCAAGAATTTCGTCGTAATACTCGTAGAACGGATTTTCATTGCCTGTCATACTCATCCACGCAAACACCAGCGAGCCGCCACGGGAAACAATGTTCATCTTGCGTTTGTGCTGTTTTATCTGTTCGATAGTTTTGCGTGTAATTCCGCAGTGGAGCGTTACAAAGTCCACGCCGTCCTCTGCGTGAAGACGTACAACGTCAATGAAGTCCTTTGCGGTGAGCGTTGCAAGGTCACGCTGATAGTGGATTACGCTGTCATAAACAGGCACTGTGCCTATCATTGCGGGACATTCTGCAACAAGCTTGCGTCTGAATGGCTGTGTGTTGCCGTGAGAGGACAAATCCATAATTGCCTCCGCACCCATATCTACCGCCGCCATAACCTTCTGCATTTCGATGTCGTAGTCCTTGCAGTCCCTTGAAACACCGAGATTTACATTGATTTTCGTGCGGAGCATTGAGCCTACACCATTCGGTTCAATGCACTTGTGAAGCCTGTTTGCGCAGATTGCTACCTGTCCTTTTGCGACAAGCTGGCGTATCTCCTCGGGAGTGCGGTATTCCTTTTTTGCAACAGCCTCCATCTCCTTTGTGACGATACCTTTCCTTGCCGCTTCCATTTGTGTTTTGTACATAGCTTTCCTCCGTAAATTTTATTTCAATAAAACAGACGGCAACACGACGTTGCTGCAGTTGCCCCAAAAGGCGGAAACGAAAAAGGAGCTACCTGTTCAGATAGCTCCAGTTATGCAATAATATTATCATTGCACTGACGTGTCAGCGTCAGCGCTGTCACAGTCGTCCCTACGTTGGCATTATCCAAATCAGGTTATCGGTCGAAGGTCACACCTTCCTCTCAGCCTGTAATACAAGCTCCCGTCTGTTAAATTGTACTTTTATTATACACCATAAATTTCAAAATTGCAATAGGAAATTTATTTTTTGTTATATTTCAGATTTCTCATCGGATTTGATATGCTTTTTGGCAAAAGTATCGACAAAAATGTATATCAGGTGTAAAATATGATTTTGTTATAACAGGCTGACTGAAAAGGGTATACATCTATGATATTCACAATAGAAATAATCGGGCTGTGTATAAAGTTACAGAATGGTTACAAAAAAGTTACAAATCGTCCCAATGGTTACAAAAGAATTACAATTTGGTTACAGTTTTGTAAGAAATATTGAATTTCAAAATAAATTGTGCTATTATTCAGTTAAGAGCAGAATAAAATGCTCAATTGTTTCTACAACACGCTAATTCCAAGGAGATTTTACTATGAAAAAACAACTCACAGCACTGCTTGCAACAGCACTTCTTTTTGCAAGCCTTACGGGGTGCAGTCGTGAGGGGGAGAGTATATCATCTGAAAACATCACTTCAGATAGTTCATCGGAAAGTTCGGAGAGTGGGAGTTTGTCGTCAACAAACAGCGAAATCAAATCAGATGATTATATCCCCGATAGCACGATATTAAATCAGGTAAAATTAAATTACGATACTTTGTCCGCTGTTGAACTTGAAAATGCCACGGCAGGACTAAAATGTGAAACGCTGTTTTCGGTTCAGTCTAATAGCTCAGATTTAAACATCCGTGGATTGTATGCTGACAAAACAGATGTTATATTATGGGTCAGTGATTCTCTCAATTATCATTATTTCTGGTTAGATAACAACGGAAAAGAACTACAGCATATCGGATTTGATTTCGACCAGAAGGACGTTATCCCCGACTGTAATTATCCCGATTGCGGAGTATTCAAAGCCAACGATGGTGTAAGGTATTATCAGAACGGAAAACTTCAGAAAACTGTTCAACTGCCTGAATGCCATCGGGGCGATTTCACTTCTGACTATTCGCAGTATCTCTACATAAATAAGGATTATCAGACACTCACCTTATACAGCCTTGACACAGAAACTTCACTCGGCACTCTTGTAAGAAACAACGAAAACTACAGAATGGATTTCGTTGACATTGTAACGGATAAACTTGCGGCTGTTATAATGCTGAACACTGCCGACATTGAAGGAAGCGAATATAATGGTGAAGAGAAATTCCGCACACTTCTTGTTGAACTGCCGACAATGAAGGTTATACAGGAATTGCCTTATGGCGCACACTTTATTGCACTCAACGACGGCAAATATTTAATGACAAGGCAGAATGATGATGTTCAGCGTGTGTCGTGCGTGACAACAAGCAACGGTGAGTTTATAGAAGCTCAGTCAGCAATTACAATTGACGAGGCGTTCGGGTATTTTCATTCAAATCATTTTATCCTCTCGCCTGACAAAAAGACTTTGCTGCTACGCTATAATGGAAAGTACAACGAAAACGGCGTGTCATATATGCAGTGTAAAGCCATTTCCACTGATACAATGCAAGTGCTGTGGGAATGCCAGTTGCCCAGCACCATATCAGGCGGTTTTTACACTCCTGCTGTCATAACCGACAACGCAGCTGCGTATATATCGGGCTTTAGCTTTGACAACGAAAGCGTTCCGATATATCGAATATCACTTTGAAATTTTTTAAGGAGAATATCACTATGAAAAAACAACTCACAGTATTACTTACAGCTACACTTTTGCTTACAAGCCTTACTGGCTGTACAAACGAGAATAGTTCTACATCTGACAATTCTTCCGTTGCAGATACAAGCAATTCTGTTACTTCGGATAGTTCGTCAAGTTCATCTGAAAGCGAAAACAACACGGAAAGCACTTCCTCTGATGAAATCACAACATCATCTGGATATATAAGTTATGAAGACTATATCTCCCTCAAAGGCGAAGAGCTTATTTCTCAATTTGAATGGCCGTATGATGATAAAATTGACCTTACTGGTGCAGCCGCACGTTCAATCAAGGGTGATGTTGTTGAAGAAATAGCACTAAACGATATCTCCAATGAATTTCTGTGGAATATACAATGCGATTATGGCTATCTTGCCACAATGCCCGAACAAGGCAATGAGTACAAATTCCAAAAATACAAGGCAGGCGATAAAATCGGCGATTTTACAATCACTGAAATCCACACTCGATTCAATAACTCCTATTATGAAACATTGAAATATTTCGCAGGAACAAAGGCAAGCTTTGAGGGAGAGGTTACGCTGACAGGTGAAATATCCATTATTAAAGAAGAGCTTGCGGCAGTTGATGAAATCAAGTTCTATCCCGATGAAGAAAGCAAAAAGAAACTCCCTGTTGTGGATTTCAGAATGAAATCCGAAGGTTCTCAGTATGATTTAATGCTTACTCTCGGCAACAAATCACAATACCCCAATATTGATTTCAGCGATATTCCCACAGACGGCACACGGGTAAAGGCTGAAATCATAATAGAGGACTATGGATACCGTGCTATGTACGGGCTACCTTTCATAGGCGGTGCAAGGATTGTGGGTGACAGTATTAGTATTTGCTCCCTCACTCCATTAAGTTTTACAGACAAGGACTTGGAGCTTCAAAAAATACTTGGTGATTTAATGGGCGGCGCAAGTGCTGTTCACGATTGGTTTACAGCGCTCGCATTCGGAGCGGAGATTCCACAGCAAAAAATCAGGTTGATTAACACAGATGGCGCGGAAGAAAATATTTATTGGGCAGTTCCAGAAAATTATAAGGATTTCGGCTCTACTATCACTATTCCGTCTGATTATGATGAAATGAAAAAAACAGTAAGCACATATTTTACCAACCAAGCCACAGCGGAATATATGAAACGATATTACAAAGGCGTTGTTGTGGGCGAATCAAACGGTGTTCTTGACATAAAGCTTGACAAAGCAGACAATATGCAAGCGCCTACAACTTTTATTGAAGCGGCGGGGCAATTGTATCGTCTTGACGCAGTATATACCATTCCGATAAATATGGATTGTTCAACGGCAAGGGTTACCTCATCGAGCGACGACCGTATCGAATTTACTTTTTTAGAAGATACCTACGACTATCAACCAAACACTGAATTCAAATACGAGGAGATTTATCCCGATTATGCAAGACAAGGGTACATAGCGCTTGAGGACGGCAAATGGAAATTACCGCAATGGCAATCGCACGGATTTGTACTAACTCAATAATTAAAGTGAATTTTTTGGGAGAAATCATTATGAAAAAACAACTCACAGCATTACTCGCAACAACACTTTTACTTACAGGCCTTACGGGGTGCGATAAACAAAATATTATTGATAGTGATATCGAAAAAGTCAGACAATCTCTTGCCCAGAACGAGCAATACGTATATGACGCTGAAATCACCGACCTTGATTGTAATGGACAAAACGAGCTTCTTGTGCTTGAATCGTATGCGGCCAACAGAAGATTTTCACTCTGGGAGAAAAGTAACGGTGAAATGACTCTCGCTGAAGTTTTCGGAGAGGGAAAAGTAAGATGGATTGACGAAATATCCCTTTACAAAACGCAGATTGATGGTGAAAATGTGTATCTGTTCGACTTTTCATACAGCGGCGAAAACAGTATGGAGGCAGAGGTACTCTCTGTTCTGAAAAAGACCGCAGATGGTTACGAGGTTGAGCATCTTCTTTCACACGGCACAATCTCCTACGAAACTGCTGAGCCATTCACAAAGGAATTCTACCGCATAGGTTGGAGCAAATATGATATAGGCGAAGGTGATTTCGGGGACATCACCAAAGAGGAGTATGACAGGCTCTACAAAATGTACACGCAAAATATTCCCGATTTACAGCAAGCTCGTTAAGGTGAACTGAAACTTATTCTATATAGTTTTTAGTAAGATTAGGTCGGGGTGTTGGATTATTGCAATTTAAATATTTCACGTTATACAAGTTTAAAAGTTA
>JAZQBH010000247.1:0-9242 GCA_045545655.1 Oscillospiraceae bacterium | reverse complement strand
TGTGCGATGATGATAAGCTCACGCACGCCGTTTCTTACAAGTCCGTCTGCCTCTTTCACGATATTTTCAATCGGACGGGAGCGGAATTTGCCGCGTATCTGCGGAATAGCGCAGTAGGTGCAGTGATTGTCACAGCCGTCTGCAATACGCATATACGCATAATGCGGCTGAGTGGAGAGAATACGCTCGCCCTCCATAGAGTGGCTTTCCTTTTCGCCGAATGCCACAACCTTTTCGCCGTTCTGCACACGGTCAAGGATTTCTGCAATTCTGCCGTATTCAGCGATACCCACAACGCCGTCAACCTCGGGGAATTCTTCAACAAACTCCTCACGGTAACGCTCAGACAGACAGCCCGTAACCACGATATGCTTTATCGTGCCCTCGTCCTTGAGGGTGATAAGCTCGTTCAGCCACTCGATAGCCTCAACCTTTGCCGCTGTGATAAAGCCGCAGGTGTTCACAAGAACGATATCTGCAAGCCCAGGCTCTTCCGCAAACGCATAGCCGCCCTTGTGAAGGCTTGCCATAAGCATTTCTGCGTCAACCTGATTTTTCGCACAGCCAAGCGAAACTACTGCCACTTTTGTTTTATTGTCAGCCATTTTAAATTCCTCGTTTTAATATTCGTTTTCGTAATCTATGTAATCGTCGAAATCAGATTGCTCTGCACCGATATTCTCCGCTACATAGTCTATGCACCGCCGCACAGAGCCGAAATCATAGCCTCTGCGGACAAGTGCGGCGGTTGTTCTGCGCCTGTCGTCAAAATCGGAAATTTTCGCAGAATACCGCTTTTCAATAAGCTCTACAAGCTCTTCGTCAAGCTCGTCAGACGGGATTTCAGACAGCACATTCTCGCACAGTTCCCTGTCAAGCCCCCGTGACAGCATTTCACGCTTTGCACGGAACAAACCGAATTTCTTGCGGTGTATGAGATAATCCGCAAGCTTTACAGCGTATTCCTCGTCGTTGATGTAGCCCAGATCGTCTATGTATTCCATAGCCTGTTCAGCGATGTCTGTTCCGTAAGTCACCGCAAGCTTTTTCAGCAGTTCGGTACGGCAGAACGCACGCTCGCCAAGCAGATACAGTGCACGTTTCTTTGCACGTTTGAGCACTTCCTCGGGCGGGTCCTGCAGAGCCTTGCGCTGTGCAGATGTTCTGTAATACGCCATTATTCAAGGTCCTCGGGGTTGAACTCGGAGAACTCGTCGTCAGCGCCGCTGTCAGCCGCAGACTTCTTTTCAGCGGTTTCGGCAGTCTTGTCATCCTTGTCGTCCTTGTCGCTTATCATTTCGTCAAGCTTGTCTGCGTTCTTGGCGAACTCCTCACGGATTTTCTGCTCAACCTCTGCACATACGTCGGGATTGTCCTTCAGGAAGTCCTTAACCTTGTCACGGCCCTGACCAATCTTCATTCCGTCATAGCTGAACCACGAGCCGCTCTTCTTGATGATGTCAAACTCGGTTGCAACGTCGATAATCTCGCCCATTTTGGAGATACCCTCGCCGAACAGCATATCAAATTCAGCAGTCTTGAAGGGAGGTGCAACCTTGTTCTTTACAACCTTGCACTTTACACGGCTGCCGACCAACTCAGAGCCGTTCTTGATAGGCTCGCCCTTGCGCACATCGATACGCACAGAAGCGTAGAACTTCAGCGCACGTCCGCCTGGAGTGGTTTCGGGGTTGCCGTAAAGCACGCCGATTTTCTCACGGATCTGATTGATGAAGATAGCTGTGCAGTTGGTCTTGGAAATTGCCGCAGTCAGTTTTCTCATAGCCTGCGACATAAGACGTGCCTGAACGCCTACGTGTGCGTCGCCCATATCGCCGTCGATTTCAGCCTTTGTTGCCATAGCCGCAACGGAGTCAAGCACCACAATATCCAGCGCACCAGAACGCACGAGAGTTTCGATGATTTCAAGTGCCTGTTCGCCTGTGTCGGGCTGTGATACGAGAAGATTGTCGATGTCAACGCCCAGCTTCTTTGCATAAACGGGGTCGAGGGCGTGTTCAACGTCGATGAACGCCGCAATTCCGCCTGCCTTCTGTGCTTCGGCTACTGCGTGCAGACAAAGGGTAGTCTTACCCGAGGATTCCGCACCGTACACCTCGATAATTCTGCCCTTAGGCAGACCGCCTATTCCGAGGGCAAGGTCAAGCATAAGCGAGCCTGTTGAGGTATGCTCAACGTTCATCTCACGCTTTTCGCCCATAAGCATTACAGTGCCTTCGCCGAACTGCTTTTCAAGCTGTGCAAGCGCAACCTTCAGCGCTTTTTTCTTTTCTTCAGGTGTAACAGCCTTTTCAATAACCTTAGATGCTTTTTCTTTCTTCGCCATAGCCATAGCAATATACCTCCATAAATGATAACTATACTTTGTCAAAAGCGTAAACAACACGACGTACATTCACGCTGTCAATTTCTGTTTCGGGGAGAAATCCGCTTTTTGCAAAAATCTCCATAACTTCATCTGCCATACTGTCGCCGATTTCCACCGCAAGCAGACCGCCGCTTTCAAGCGACTTTTTGTACTGCGGAACAAGCTGTCGGTAGAAGTACAGCCCGTCATCACCGCCGTAGAGCGCCATTTCAGGCTCGTGACGGACTTCACTCTGCAACGACTCCATCTCCGCTTTCGTAAGATACGGCGGATTTGACGCAATCACTGAAAAACTGCCGAAATCCGCATTACTGTCAAGAACATCGCCCTGCACCACACGGCACAGCCCCTCAACGCCGTTCAGTTTTACGTTCTCTTTAAGATACTTCAATGCGCTGTCTGATTTTTCCACCAGCGTTACCTTTGCATTTGCAAGCTTTGCAAGCGTTATTCCGATACAGCCACTTCCCGAACACAAATCCAGCACTGTGCGCTTGTCCTCGGGGAGTGTTCTGAGATACTCAAGTGCCACCTCCACCAGAGTTTCGGTGTCCTGTCGGGGAATAAGCACTCCCTCGCCCACCTTAAAAGGCAGACCGAAGAACTCCCATTCGCCAAGCAGATACTGCAGAGGATAACCCGAACAGCGTTTTTGCAGTATTTCCTGTGCCGCCCTTGCGGTGTCCTCGCTGATGTCGGACGAAGGCTCGGTGAGTATCGTCATTCTCGACAGCCCTATATGCTCCAGAATCTGACGAGCCTCAAAGCCTGCGTTTTCAATTCCGCTTTCAGCAAGCGCCGATATTGTATCTTTAAGCAGTTCGTAAATCTTCATAATACCAATAATAACAATCCCAAAATCAGTCAGTAATGTATGCGATAAACTTACCAGTTGTCGTTTTCGTTCTCACGCGGCAGACACGGCTTCAATGACTCGATAGCCACTTCTATCATAGAGTCGTCGGGCTCGTTTGTTGTCAGCCTCTGCATCCACATTCCGGGCGCTGTGAGTATTTTAGTAAACCAGTTTGTGTAGCGTCCCACAAGCTTTGTAAACTCGTAGGCAATGCCCACAATCACAGGCAGAAACGGTAGTTTAATCACAACTCTCAGCAGAATAGCGAGAGCCTTGTTCTCTATTTCCCACCACTCGGCAGGCTCTATCGGAATAATGGAGTAAACCACCACCGAGATGATAAGCGTTATCAGAATAAAGCTTGTTCCGCAGCGCGGGTGAAACCTTGACATAGGGCGGATATTCTCAACGGTAAGCTCCTTGCCAGCCTCATAGCAGGCGATGGTCTTATGCTCTGCACCGTGATAGGAATACATACGCTTCATCGTTTTCATCTGTGCGACTATCGCCATATATATCACGAACACCAGTATCTTGCACACACCCTCAAATGCCGCTTTCCACGGGGAGATGTCGCTTTCCACTGCGCCCTCAATCAGCGTGAACAGCAGTGTAGGCAGATACAGAAACGCAAACAGCAGTGCGGCATACATCAGGAAAACCAGCACACCTGCAACCGCATTGGTAATTCCCTCTGCGCCCTTTTTGCCGAATGTTTTTTCAAGCCATTTATCGAACTTTGAAGGCTCGCCGTCGACCTCCTCAAAGCCGCTGATATCGCTTGATTTGTTGATGCACTTCATTCCGTCCTGAAGCTGCTGAACAAAGTTCACACAGCCACGGATAAATGGTGCTTTGTTGTACCACTTCTTTTCGGGAATGTTCCACTCCTCTGTGTGGATTGTGCCGTCCTTTTTACGGACAGCCATTGCTCCACGGGAAACTCCCTTCATCATAACGCCCTCAATCAGCGCCTGACCGCCGATTGAAGTCTTTTTGGCTTTCGCCGCTTTATCTTTATTGTTCATTTATTCCATTCCTTGATTTAACTAACGCTGGAGGTTCCCACTAATCAGGATTGCTCCTTCTTCTGTGCAAGCGGCAGAGTGATGGTAACTGTTGTGCCCTCACCCAGAACGCTGTCCACGTCAAGCTCGCCGCCGTGCATTGAAATTATTTCCTCCGCCACAGCAAGACCTATTCCCGAGCCATGCTTGTTGTTGTTCGCTTTGTAGAACTTCTGCTTTACTTTCGGCAGGTCCTCCGCCGCTATACCAACACCCGTGTCGGACACGATTATCACAACGCAGCCCTTTTTCTGCTGAATTTCAGCGATAACCTCGATACTTCCGCCGCTTTCAGTATACTTGAAAGCGTTGTCTATTATGTTTATGAACACCTGACGCAAGCGGCTTTTATCGCCCACAACAGCGCACATAAACTCAGGTTCGTTGTAACTCAGGGAAATATGTTCCTTCTTTGCCTTGTCGTTGTAGATAAGCAGTGCGTCCTCAAGCTCTGCGATAACGTCAATGGTTGCCATCTGCAGGGTAAATCGTCCGCTTTGTATGCGTGAAAAGTCCAGCAACTCCTCAACCATCTGTTCAAGACGTGCGGTTTCGCCTACGATAACTTTCATTCCCTTGTCGAAGGTTTCGGGGTCGTAGCCGCTCGCAAGCGTTTCACCCCAGCCCTTGATAGCAGTAAGCGGAGTACGCAGCTCGTGCGACACTGAGCTTATAAAGTCGTTCTTTATCTGCTCGGAATTTTCAAGGTCGTTCGCCATATCGTTGAAAGCCTCGGAGAGCTGACCTATTTCATCCCGTGACGTAACAGGTATCCGTTCGGAGAAGTTTCCCGTTGCAAGCTTTTTTGCCGTCTGGCTTATCTGTGCAAGCGGCACGCAGATTGACTTTACAAAGTACACTCCCATCAGAATAACGACAATCAGCAGAAAACCGCTTATTCCGAGAGCTATTGCCATAATCACCGAAAGCTGCTTGTCAACCAGCTCAAGCGAAGAAACAAACCTCAACGCACTGATATTGCTGCTCTGACGGCCGACCACAATCGTCACCGCAAGGATATTCTCGCCTGCACTATGCCCCTGATACACACCAAGCCCGTCTTCCGACTTCAAAGCCTGCTCATAATCGGGCATATCATATTCTGCATCAGGCGAAAATCCGCTTGAAGAAAGCGTAACCTTTCCGCTGCTGTTTATCGCCATCATTTCTATCTGTTCTTTTTTCTCGAAATTTTCGATAAACTCACGGACTTCAGCCGTGTAGTTAAGTGAAAGGTTTTCGTATAGTCTTGTAAGCACCATTTCCGCAGTGCTTGCCTCAGACACGACATAGCTTCTCGCCGAGCCGTAGTAGTACTGCCTTGTGAAATAGTATATGCTTACATTCACCACAACAAGGATAACCGCCACAACCGACAGCGTGTTTACCGTCCAGCGCATTGCAATTGAACGGCTGCCCGAAAATCTTCCGCTATGTTCTCTGGGTTTGTAATTTATCCTTCCCATTTATATCCAAATCCCCATACGGTGTGTATATATCTCGGCGTGGAAGGGTCCTGCTCTATCTTCATTCTGAGCCGTCTTATATTCACATCGATAATCTTATCCTCGCCGACATACGATTCGCCCCATATATGGCGAAGAATCGAAAGACGGTCAACGGGAACATTCTTGTTCTTTATAAGAAACTCCACAATATGGTATTCAATCTGAGTAAGGTCAACGGGCTTGTTGTTCTGATACAGAATACGGTTCTGATAATCCAGCGCAAACGGCCCCGACACAATCATCCTGGATTCGTCCTTGCGTGAACGGTTGACGGAAACTCTGCGGTGGATAGCGTCAACCCTCGCAACCAGCTCGCTTGGTGAAAACGGCTTTGTTACATAATCATCAGCACCTATCATAAGGCAGTTTACCTTGTCCATTTCCTGACTCTTTGCGGAAAGCATTATTATGCCGATATCGTTGCTCTGCTCTCTTATCCATTTGCACAGCTCAAAGCCGTTCATTCCGGGCATCATAATATCAAGCAGTGCAACGTCGAAGTTGCCGCCGCTTTTGTTGTATTCCTCGATAGCCTCTTCCGCACTTGCAACGTCGGTTACTTCATAACCCGAACGCTGAAGATTTATCACCACAAAATCACGGATTGCGTCTTCGTCTTCAACCACAAGAATTGTTTTCATATCTTACGTCCTCGTATGTTATCATAATATTACAAAGCTGTTTTCAAGTTCGCTTTCGGTAAGCGCCATAGTGCTTGCATTATATCTGCTTGAATTCACGAAGCAATACAATGCGGTTTCTGTTTCGCCAAGCACCGTCAGTCCCTCGGATTGAACGGCTGTTACTGCGTCTGTATTGCTCTTGTCCACATAGCGTATGCGCATAAGCTCGTTGTTCTTTGAACCGTCTATACCCGACCTTTCGTCATACGCTACGAAAATTATCTCGTTGGCAGTAAAATCGGGGATTGCCGATACAACACCACGCCAGCGATTAGGAAACAGCAACGCAAAGCGATATTTCATCGAATAGTAGCTGTAATGCTCCATAACGAACTTGTCGTATTTTACAGTATACCACGTAACCGCACAAAGCTGCTCGCCCTTGGGCATTGTTTCATATCCGGGCAAGGGCGACGTGGAGGGTATCTCCGTAAAGCCGTCGCCGTCGATATCATAACAGTTTATTTCTGCCATATTATTGTTTACTGTACGGTTTATTATTCCCGAATTGGAGTCTGCGCCCCAGCTGTTGGGGCAGAACAGCGAGTTGCCGTAGCAGTACAGCACGTCTGTTCCCGACTGACCGCCGCCCTTTGAATAGTCCAGAAAAAGCGCTGGCATATTCTCAGCGATTAAGCCCTTTGTCACACGGTTGTAGCTTACCGCACCGCCGAAAATCATCGTTTCCGACAGCTTTTCAAAGCCGTTCTCGCCGTTCGTGAACATCTTTGCAACGCCTATCTGATTTACCTTGTCGGCGGATATTGCAAGCAGCTCGTTATAGCCATCGTTGTTCATATCATACACTTCAAGACTGGAATACACCGATGTATACAGCATCTGCGGAGTGCGGTTCTGATAACTGAGTACCATAAACGACTTTTCAGTCTGGTTGAGCATCGAGTAGCATATAATTATATTTTCGATACTGCTTGTACCAAGCTGTGAAAAGCTGATGCTGTCAACCTCACTGCCCGGACAGGACAGGTCGTACACTGCCTGCCACTTTTCCTCAGTTTTATCGAGGACTTTAAGACGCAGGTTGCTCTCGCCCGTCTGAGTGCTCTTGCCCTCGTAGAAAACAAGTGCCTCATCGCTGGGTTCATCGTCAATATTCTTAAGCACAAAAGCCGAACGGTAGTCGCCGCTTTTGGGGTATTTCAGCTTAACACTGCCGACGCTGTTGATAAGTTCACGGTAGATTTCATTCTGCTCAGCGGTAAGCTTCGGAGGAATGAGCAAATCGTCCATAGACACCGAACAGCCGCTCATAATAAGGCACAGCACAACTGCTGTGCAGCAAACAAGCCATTTTTTCACGATATTATATTCCTTATTCACTTCACCCGATTAGTTCACAGAGCCATCGGAGTGCTATTACACAATATTTTGGGGCTGACATAAACCTCAGATACTATTATAACATATTCCACAGCTTTTTTCAATAGCTTTTTAGCAAAAAAGCACCAACTATAAGACCCTCTGCAAGCCGCACAGGAATACTGCACAGCAAGCCGTCACCAGACACAGAAAACCCACAAGCCGCCGCTTGTGGGTTTTAGTATTATTCATCTTCAGCTGTATGGGCTTTATCGCTCTTTTCAGATACTTTTGCATTACGGGTAAATCTTACAACAATTACCATAACTGCTGCAAAGATACCAAGTCCGATATTCGCAAACGAAGGGAAAGAAAGCAGATATCCGTCTATACCACGCATTGCCTGGAAGTGTTCAACCGCCTGTGCGTGGGTAACCACAATCCTCTGTGAAATTTCCTCACCAAGAAACAGCTTTGCCGACAATGCCCCTATAAACGCCGACAGCGTAAGCACAGCAGACGCTGTACCAAAAGCCGCAAGCATTCTTCTTGTAAGGCGACCTTCGTTGCCGGTAAGCAGTTTTCCGAGCATTATGAAGAACAATCCGCCAAATACAACGCTGAGTGCTTCAATGAGATATTCGGGGATAGTCGCTACTACCATATGCTCTCTGAAGAAGAACACGCCCTTAATCATACAGAACACTCCGCCGAACGAGCAAGCAAAGCCCATTACAGGGGTAATTTCCTTTTTGTACAGCATAATGAAAGCCAGCACGACAAATGCCGCCGCAAACACAAAGCTGATAACCGCATACACCACTGACCCCGACATACACTTCAACGCCGTCTGTGCGTCATAGCCAGCACCGACGCCAACCGCCAGCAAGCCAAATCCTGTTGCCGTTGTGCCGCCAGCCAGCATCTCAAACGGCTTGTTTTTGCCGTTTTTATCAGGGGTGCCCGCAAAAACTGCCGCAAGCACTGCTGTTATTGCAATCAGTCCGTAAAACAGCACGTTGCACAGCAATTCGCTTTTATGCTCAAGCACGCCGATAGACATATTTGTCTGCGAAATAGTAAACACCCTCGCCGCAGAACCCAGAATTACGCCTGCCGCAAGCACTATCGGAGTTATCAGTTGTTTTTTCGCCATAAAGCCTGCTCCTTTAAATCAACAGCCGGAATTAGAACGCTTGTCAAGGTCAATGTAAGTCTTGTTGAGGTTGATCGGCTTGTATGCAGGACGGATAATTCTCTTTCCGTTGATAAGCTCTTCCATACGGTGAGCGCACCAGCCAGCCATTCTTGCACAAGCAAACAATGCTGTGTACATCTCAACAGGGATTTTCAGCATTTTATAGACAAGACCCGAATACATATCAACATTTGCGCATATACGTTTAATATCTCCACGTT
>JAZQBH010000246.1:0-5157 GCA_045545655.1 Oscillospiraceae bacterium | reverse complement strand
TATTATACCACAGGAGGGTGCTTTTTGTCATTGTCTGTTTTTACTGGTTCGGTTCATTAACCTGAGGGTTTTCTTCTATTTAATACTTGAATATTTTATTTAAGTGTGATATAATATTTAGTAGAAAGAAAGGCGAGATTATATGTATACAGAAGAATCCAATGTTTTTAGAGAAAATGAAGGTTTCAATATACATAACCATAAGGCATCAACCACAGACATTACTGAGAATAACCAAGCTACGATTTTTTACGACCACACCTTTAAACAAACGCTTTCAGGTATGTCAGACACTACGTCGGATACAAATGCAAAATCGCTTCTTATGTATCGTGCTGTTTTGGCCAAAATATTACAATATTCGGTTGCTGAATTTAAGAATTGCAATATACAGGAAGTTATGGACGCCATTCCTATGGATAAGGTGGAGACTTGTCGTCCTATAAATCCTGATATCGTTTCTGCAGAAGCGAATGAGCAAGGTAGGCCTTCAGAAAAAGTAATTCGTTTTGATTTGCTTTTCAGAGATACTAAGTATCATATGATGATTGATATTGAGCCACAAAGTTCAAAAAATATGAAATATCCTCTAGAGAAGCGAGGTATCTATCATCTTAGCAGAATGTTGTCTGACCAACTGAAACCTGAAGTTGATACCGATTATGGTATCTTACATAAATGCTATAGTATCTGGATTTGTTTTGATACTTTGAAGAATGATAATTCAACAGTAGCCGGAGAATATCATTATAAAATGCATTGTTCTCAATCACCTGAAGGTAGGTGTCCTGGGAAAGATGAGTTGAATGTTGATCTGTTAGAGTTGATTATTTTAAGAACAGGTGGTCCAGATAAAGTAGAGGATAACTTATTAAGTTTTATCAATGCGTTATTTCGTAACAATGACAATCTTAACCACTATCTTAAAGGGTTACCAGAAAATACATTGATTATAAAGGAGGCATCCAATATGTGTGATATCAAAGAAGTAGGTTATAATATAGGTGTCTATGAAAGTGCAGTTAAAACTGCAATAAAGGCTTTTAACCACAACTTATCAGAAGATGTAGCGTATGAATTAGTAGGCGACACACTTACCTCTGAAGAAATAGCACTGATTAAACAATTATATGCCGTCTGTACCTTAGATGAGATATTAGCAAGGCTTAAATCCGACTCTTTATAAGAATATTATATCTAAGATATACATATTCTTTGCTGTTTTGTACATTTATTTTAACACCAATGTTTGCATCTTTATTATAGTTCGAAAAAGAATGATTGGTAATAATTCTTATATTAGCCGTGTGCGGTGTGATTTTGGTCGTGGATTTTATATAGAAACTAATAGGATAAAAAAATACCGTCTGAATTTCAGACGGTAAAGCTATGTAAATGTAACACACTTTTATATTCCCCTGTCAAGGCTTTCAGCTATTCGTCTGATTACCTGCTCTTTTTCCTCATAGGTGAGGTCTGTTGAAGAAAGCTCCCTGTAAATCATTCTTACATACAGCTCATCAACAGCCGACTGCAGAGCGTCAAGGGATTCTTTATCAGTCGGTGCGTGGATTATAACATTTATTTTTCCTGTTTTATATGGCATTGCATCATCTCCCTGATACATTATATGAGATGACCACCAACATAAATGACAGGATTAACAGAATTGACAATATTGAAATTATTGACTTTCTATTTTTGCAATAAGATGCTTTATAACAAGGTCTTTTTCCTTTGGGGTTAGGTCTGTTTTTTCAAGCTCTCTGAATATCATTTTTGCGTAGAGCTCATCTACTGCCTCTTGTATAAGTTGCAGTGATTCTTCATCATCGGGTGCGTGGATTATTACGTTAATAGGTTTGCTCTGTCGTGTCATATCAATATCTCCTTTGAATTAGATTATTGATATGTAACATAGCTTGTAAAAAATTATTTCAAGCAGATACGAGCGGCTTTCAGGGGGAATTATAGTAAATGTAACACAACTATGCGCCAATAAAAAACACGGACGGGGGTTAATCTGCAACGAGATATATCGAGGCAAATCTACTACCCGTCCAGTTACCTGCGGTTTTAGTTACCTTTTTTCGCAGTAATGCAACCCCCAACAAAACCGCATTATTAAAGCATTTCGAAGGCGTGGTTCATAATATGCTCATTCAGTGAAAACATCAGCCAGTTACCCACGAAAAATGGCACTCAATCAATAAAATGGCATAATAAAGCCATTTTCTCAAAGAGGTAACCAGCCGATTTTTCACCAGTTACCTTAATAATTTTCCATAAACTGGAATTATTAAAGTCGAAAATCGCTGTAATTTAGCGTTTTACATCGTTAAACAGACGAAGGCTTGCCTGTTCTGTTTATTCAGTTTTTTACATTTTCCTGAACCACAAAAACGTGAACAAAAACGTCGCCAGTCAAAATTGGAATAAATTTACAGCACTACGTATATTCACTATATTCCACAGATATGAACCTTAAAACTTGCCGCAAAAAAGCGTCAGAGCAAATCGCTCCGACGCTTTCTGTTTATTGTACTGTAACGTACTTCTGATTTTTGCTTTTCGGCTTTTCGGGATTCGTGAGCCGAAGTCTGCCGCTCTCCACCAAGGGACGGACATATTTAGCCATCACATAGGGGATAGTCATTCTTCCTTCGAAGAGTTTTTCCAGCTCTGCACGGCTTCTGGGCTGAGCACAGAACGCCAGTATTTCACTGATTTCATCAGCTTCATAGTCAGAAGTTGCCTGTAATGTGTTGTAAAGCGTTACCCTGAACACTCCCCTGTCATTGGAAAACACGGGCGCAGGAAGGCTGTATTCCTTCATCGAGTGGATTACGGTTGGTATTCCGCTATAACGATTTTCTGTTTCACCCATAATTTCCAGCGCATTAGCAAGGAAAGGATTTCTTGTATCTGCAGACATCTGCCCCAATCGGTCAATGGTCATACGTCCGTACAGACCGCCCGGGTTCTCTATCTCCAATCTGTCACGATACATACATATTGTAACAGGAGTGGTTTCCGTATGAATGCTATAATCCCTATGCACCAGAGAATTTATAATAAGCTCTCTGACAGCTATCATCGGGTATTCGGTGCGGTCAGTTCTTTTGCCAGTCAACGGGTCTATTACGGTAGCTTCCTTCATATTCTTGCGGACAAAATTAAGCGCCTCATCTATCATCTGAGGAATTGTACCCTCAATCCGCTTATTATCAATAAAACGTTCGCCGACCGTGCCAGTCATACTCATCTCCGTACCCGGAACAGACACTGCTGTAATACATAATTGCGGAAAGTAAGCCTGAGGATAAAGCGAAAACAACATAATTCCTGCAAGCGTTGGTTTTCCATCACGTGTGAAGCCCTGTAAATCACATAATGTTTCATCAGACAGCCTTGCAAGATTTGGCTTTTTGCTTTTCAGCTCCAGCATATATTTTGCAAAATCTGTTGTAGTGAGGTCTTCAGTTTTTGCTCTTAGTACTTCACGCAGTTCATCTTGTTGTTTTTGTTTAAATGCCTCGTAGCTGTATACCTCATACTCTGTCATCAGCCTGTCGCCGTCAGCAACACGAACATACGAGCCCTTCAGCCTGCCCTTGCCCTTGTAGAAGCAAGGCTTTAAGAAGTGGTCTATCTCCTGAATTTCAGCAGAAACCACAGTTTTACCATCAATCACGGCAACTGTGCAAAGAGGACGCACTTCGGGTTCCATCTGCAGACTCTGCTCCATAATTTTCCGCTGTAAATCAGCCGCATCATAAACACCGCACACGGCATAGTTCTGACGCTCGTCTACGCCAAAAACAATCGTGCCTCCACCAGACTGATTTGAAAATGACGACAGCGTGTCTGTAATCTTCGGACAACCCTCACCAGCTGATTTCAATTCAATATAGTTGCTCTCGCATTTCTGCGACTGTATTGTTCTTACAAGTTCAATCAAATCTCGTTCAAGCATATTTTCGCCTCCCTACTTTAAATTATACGAATTTTATGCGAATTTGTCAATAGAATTTTCTTTTAAATTCGCATATTTTTCTTATAAAATTCAAAAACTTTCTTCTAATTCTGATTATTTTCGCATAATTTCGTTGAAATTCGTATAAATTCCACATAATTTATAATAAAAAATCAGCTGAAACGGTAAAAAGTTCAACTGATATTTTTATTCAATTTCTTGTTCAAGACTATCAAATTCTTCCGAACTAAAAAATTCGCCCAGCGACATTTCAAGACCGTCACACAAAATCTTAATTGTTGTGATTGAAACATTGTGCCGAGATTCATCAAACAAACTGTATACCGTCGACGGAGTTACGCCCGCTCTGTTAGCAAGCTCGTTTGCGGCTATATTAGTTCTTTGCATATTTTCTTAAATATTTCCACAACTTCATTCTTTACAGCAGACATTTCAATCACCAGCTTTCTGATGATATTATTATACATTTTTATATGTTTACACGTGTACGCACTTTCGTATACCAGCAAAAAAGATATAATATCGGTGAGGTGATATTTATGAAAAAAGAAACTATTGTAATGTTATCAGGCACAGTCAATGTTTTAATCCGAACAAGACAGTTCTTAATGAGAAGATAGAATTTCTGATTGAAAACGGAATAGATACTTTCCTATCGGGTGGAATGGGCGAATTTGACAGAATTGCCGCTCACGAAATATATCGGTTAAAAGAGAGATAACGGATTTTTAGGAGAATGTAATAATTCACATAATTCGTACAATACATTTTTTGCTTAATTTAAATCCTTATCTGAAGTCATCTAAATTTCAAGTAATGAATGTCTGTATACATTTTTTAAAAATTACTTCAATATTGTATCACATTTATCTGATAGGCTTAGGAGTGTTTGTATATCCTGCGATATAATCCAAGCTGACATTATAATATTCAGCGAGTACCATAACTCTATCAAAAGGAATTATAATTCTGCCGTTTTCATACTTACCATAATGTTGCTGAGATGTGCCAATCAACTCTGCAACCTGTGCTTGAGTAAGGTCATGGTCCTCACGTAGGTCTTTAAGACGAACCTTGTATTTTTCCACAACAATTCCTCCATTTTTTTGTATGTTATGTAGATATTATAACTTGTAAGCCAAATTATTATTGACATTAAG
>JAZQBH010000245.1:0-8159 GCA_045545655.1 Oscillospiraceae bacterium | reverse complement strand
ATGTTGCGGTTACACGTAGTAAGCTTGACGATATGGATAACGTATGCGATGACATTGAGAAGAAGCTCGGTTACCCCGTATTCGTAAAACCTGCAAGTGCTGGTTCAAGTGTTGGCGTATCACGCTGTGCAGACCGTGATTCTCTCAAGGAGGGTCTGAAGGTAGCGTTTGCCCACGGACAGAAGGTAGTCGTTGAGCACGAGATAATCGGTAAGGAAGTAGAATGTGCCGTTCTCGGAAACGGCTGTGAGCTTATCGCGTCAATTCCCGGTCAGATTACGCCTGCTGAGGAATTCTACGATTTTGACGCAAAGTATAAGCTTGGTACTTCAAAGCTGGATATTCCAGCGAAAATTTCCGATGAACAGATTGAACAGGTTCGTGAAACTGCAAAGCGTGCATACATAGCCTGTGGCTGCGGCGGATTTTCCAGAGTAGATTTCTTCGTTTCTGATGACAGCATAGTTCTCAATGAGATTAACACAATCCCTGGATTTACTGAAATCAGTATGTATCCGAAGCTTATGGACAATATGGGCATTTCGTATCCCGATTTGCTTGACAGACTTATTCAGCTTGCGATAGAACGCAGCCCAGAAAATTAAAACCCAGGAGCACATTTTTAATGGAAAATTGTTCTATAACGTTGAAATTTAAAGTAACATCTGAAGGAGCAACTGATGAAAGCGAGCTTTTCACCCGTGGTGAATTCCGTTTTCATAAAGGCTCTTACTATATCGATTATGATGAAAGCGAGGCTACAGGCTACGCTGGAAGTCATGTGCAGTTGAAGATAGACGACAATGTGGTTACTATGACTCGCACGGGAAAAAATCTTACAGCACTTGTGTTTGAAAACGGTGTGCGCCATTACTGCCACTACGGCACTGATTTCGGAAGTTGTATGGTAGGAATAAGCACCTCGCTTTTCAGACAGAATTTAAGCTCAGACGGTGGAGAAATAAATTTAAAATACTCCATTGATGTAAATGCAGGTCTTATGACCGAAAATGAAATCACCATCAAGGTGAAAATGTAAAAGAAAAGGAATGTGACAACAATGAATTATAATGCAGTAAATGAAGCAAAATCAGAAATCAGGGAAATAATCATTTCCGCTTTGGGACAGCTTGTTGCAGAGGGAAAAATCCCTGCTGAGCCGCTGCCTTCTTTCCAGATTACTATTCCGCAGGACAGCGCACATGGAGATTTCTCCGCAAACGCTGCTCTTGTAAGTGCAAAGACCCTCAAAACAAATCCTAGAGCATTGGCGACTATGATTTCTGAAACAGCTGTTCTCGCAGGAACAAGCTTTGACAAAATCGAGGTAGCAGGCCCTGGTTTTCTTAATTTCTTCCTCGGCGGAAAGTGGTTCAGCGAGGTTGTAAAGTCCACAATTTCTCTTGGAAAGGACTATGGTAAAACAGACCTCGGTGCTGGCAAGCGTGTACTTGTAGAGTTTGTTTCTGCAAATCCCACTGGTCCTATGCATATCGGTAATGCACGTGGCGGTGCAATCGGCGACTGCCTTGCTTCGTTGCTTGAGGCGGCTGGCTATAAGGCTGACCGTGAGTTTTACATCAACGACGCTGGTAATCAGGTAGCTAAATTCGGCAAGTCCCTTGATCTGCGTTATATGCAGATTTGCTCTGAGCAGGGAAGAAAGCTGATGGAAGAGCTTCCCGATAACGAGGAGTATTGCCAGAAAATCTACGATATCACCGTTACTGACACAGAAGAAAAACCTGCTGATAAGAACGACACATTCTATATGCCTGACGACGTTTATCTTGGTGTGGACATAATTGAACATACCAAGAACTTCTTTGATAATCACGGCGGCGACAGACTTGTAAGTCTTTCCGAAGAAGAGAGAAGGGCAGAACTTGTAGGCTTCGCTCTGCCTATAAACGAAAAAAGACTTGAAACCGACCTTCTGAAATATCGTATCAAGTATGACAACTGGTTCAAGGAGAGCAGTCTGCACAACAGCGGCGCAGTTGCTGACGTTATTGAACACCTGAAAAAGGGCGGCCACACCTACGAAAAGGACGGTGCTCTGTGGCTGAGAGCAACTGATTTCGGCGGCGACCAGGACTTTGTTCTTGTGCGTTCAAACGGTTTCCCGACATACATTGTTCCTGATATTGCATATCATTACAACAAGCTGGTTATCCGTAACTATGACCGTGCGATTGACGTGCTTGGTGCAGACCATCACGGATATGTAAAGAGAATGAGAATCTGCCTTCAGGCAATGGGAATTGACGAAAAGCGCCTTGACGCTGTAATCTGTCAGATGGTTATGCTGGTGCGTGACGGCAAGCAGGTTAAACTGTCCAAGCGTTCTGGTAAGGCGATTACACTCGCAACCCTGCTTGATGAAGTGCCGATTGACGAAGCGAGATTTTTCTTCAACCTTCGTGACGCTAACACTCACCTTGATTTCGACCTTGACCTTGCAATCGAGGAAAGCTCCAAGAACCCTGTGTTCTATGTTCAGTATGCACACGCTCGTCTTTGCCGTGTAATTGAAAAGCAGGCTGAAAGCGGTGCAAAGTATAGCGGGGGAGCGGTAAGCTACACAGAGCCGTCTGAATTTGCGCTTATCAGCAAGATTGCAGAGCTTCCCGAGCTTATCAACGAGGCTGCTGAGGAATACAGCCCGTTCAAGCTGACAAAATATGTTTATGAGTTTGCGCAGGTGCTTCATAAGTTCTATGATTCCTGCGATATCAAGGACGCAGAGGAAAGCGTAAAGCTGTCAAGACTTGCACTTTGCGAGGCTTCAAGAACAGTTATTAAGAATGTGCTTGACCTGCTTAAGGTAGACGCTCCCGAAAAAATGTAAGAGGAAATAAAATGTATAAATCTGAAAAAAAGTATTACCATAAGGCTTTCTATGTTGCTCTTATAATGGCTGCTGCAATGTTTTTGCCGTTTGTAATCATAGATGGAGGATATTTTCTGCTCTGCGGAGATTATAACGCTCAACAGATACCATTCTTCAAGCATTCTGTTGAGATGGTTCACAACGGCACTTTCGGCTGGGACTGGCAGACTGATATCGGCGCAAATTTCGTAGGAAGTTATACTTACTACACTCTCGGTAGCCCGTTCTTCTGGTTTATGACGTTGTTTCCTGCGTCAATATCGGAGTATCTTATGGCTCCGCTGCTGTGCGTAAAGATAGCGTTGTTCTCGCTTTTCGGATTTATGTATATAAGGCGGTTTGTGCAGAAGCCTCAGACTGCTCTTATCGGCGGCATTCTTTATGCTTTTTCAAGCTTTAATCTGTATAATATTTTTTTCCAGTTCCAGGACGCTATAATCTGGTTTCCGCTGCTGCTGATTGGTCTTGAAGAAGCAGTTGTGAACAAGCGCAGGGGATTGTTCGCCGTAATGGTGATGATTAACTGCCTTGCAAACTACTTTTTCTTTATTGGCGAATGTGTATTCCTTGTGATTTACTTCCTTTGCCGTTTTGGAATGGATAAACGCTTTGATTTGCGTGTGCGTGATTTCTTTGTGCTTGCATTTGAAAGCGTTGTAGGCGTGCTTATGGCGGGAATACTGTTTATTCCGTCTATCTATCAGGTGCTTGACGTACCTCGTTCTACAAAAATACTCACCGATTGGGATTTTCTGTTCTACGGAAGAGAGCAGAGGTATGCCCTCATTCTTGAAGGAATGTTCTTCCCGCCAGAGGTTGCTGCAAGAAACAATCTGTTTACCGAGGCTGGCGGAAAGTGGTCCAGCGTTGCATTGTATCTGCCGCTGTTTTCTATGGCAGGCGTGATTGCCTTCGTAAAGGGTGCAAAGGGACATTGGGCGAAAGTGCTGATACTGGTTCTTACGTTTATGTCGTTTGTACCTGGTCTTAATGCGGCATTCACTTTGTTCAACAATAACTTCTACACACGCTGGTGGTATATGTTTGAGTTAATATGCTGTCTTGCGACGGTATATACGCTCGAACACGATGAATTTGACCTGAAATTTGGCTTGAAAACCTGTGCAATCGTGAATTTTGTTGTTCTTGTTCTTGCACTGTTTTCACCGTTTACACAGAAAACCACTGTTGACGGCGAAACCAAGTCAACATTGCTGCCGAGAATACTTGTTGGCAATTTCGGAAATGAAGGCAATGCCAGCCTGAAACTTGAAGCAGTAATTTCAATTGTTCTCTGTATAGGCTTCCTTATTATTCTGTGGACGCTTATCAAGGACCGCACCTCTTTAACAAGATTGGGCTTTTTAAAGCAGGTGACAACAGTAACTATTATCTGCTCAATGATTTTAGGTTACTATTTTGTAGGCTATGGCAGAGCGATAGGTCCACGTATACGTGACTACAATGAAATGTCCTCAGCAAAGTTTCAGATTGATGATAATTCCTTCTATCGTATAGAGGGAGTATCAGAAACAAACAATGTAAATATGCTCTGGGGATACAGCTCACTTAAAAGCTTTACAAGTATAATCCCGGGTTCAAGCTTTGAGTTTTATGACCTTGTTGGCATAGACCGCTCTGTAAACACCGCCCCTGAAGAATCACGCTATGCACTCAGGGCGCTTACAAGAGTAAAGTATCTGATGATACCACGTGATAAATCTGTGGTTGTGCCCAAGCAAACCACCTATGAGATTTATGATTATCTTGATACTCAGGGCGATTACGACGTGTATGTAACAGAGTATGCACTGCCTATGGGTTTTGCTTATGATGGTTATTACCTTGTAAGTGAAGTGGAAAAAAACAAGAAGGTTGACAACCTTATGGTGCGTGCCGCTATTCTTACAGAGGAACAGGAAGCTAAATATTCCGATATTCTCACTCACGAAGACGTTACTGAATCTGGAAATATAAGTGTTCCTAAATTCAAGTTTGACGCAAAAACTCGTATTGAGCAGGGTGTAAGAGATTTCACAATCACAAAGAATGGATTTACAGCAAAGTGCAACTATAAAGATGAAGAGTTGGTTGTGTTCAGTGTGCCGTACTGCGATGGCTGGAGTGCTTTTGTAAACGGAACAGAGGTAGAGGTTGACAAGATTAACGGTGGTCTGTGTGGAATCCGTGTTCCCTCGGGCAACTGTGATATTACCTTTAACTACGAAACACCTGGTCTCAGATATGGTATTTACGCAACTGTTGGTGGTGTGGCACTTTATGCTTTGTATCTGCTGATTTTTGTTGTAATTGTAAGAAATAAACCACGCAGATATTCGCATCTGTATGACCTTGACCGTCGTACCCGTGTAAGTGCACATACCTCTTATATCAGACGTATAACTGAAAAGACTATGTCTACAGAGGAGCACGGCGGAGCTATACCAAGTTCAAACAGATATATTGATTTTGATGAGCTTGAAGAGGCTCTGAAAAATATGGACGAAGATGATAAGAAATAAGGCTGACGAATTTCTGCGATCAGCCGCTGAACAGGAGATGTAAGTATGCATCTGGAGGAAAAACAGGTATCCAGTGAACTGAAGTATGACGGAAAGATAGTAAAGCTGTATTGTGATATGGCTGAGCTTGAAAACGGAAGCATCGTAAAGCGTGAAGTGGTAAAGCACCCTGGCGGTGTCTGCGTTGTTGCACTCTGCGATGATAACAGTGTGTTGTTTGTGCGGCAGTTCCGATATCCTTATGGCAAAGTGTTGCTGGAAGTTCCTGCGGGTAAGCTGGAATATGGAGAAGACCATCGCACTTGCGGTCTGCGTGAACTGAAAGAAGAAACAGGCTGTACCTGTGACAGCTTTGAGTATCTCGGAAATATTCTGCCTACCCCTGCTTATAACACTGAAGTAATTCACATTTACCTTGCAGGAGGACTTCACAGCGGCGAACAGAACCTCGACAGTGACGAATTTCTTGAGGTAGAAAAAATACCGCTTGATAAAGCGGTAGAAATGATAATGAATAACGAAATTGCCGACGCTAAAACGCAGATTGCTATTCTGAAAACAAAAATGTTTTTAGGTGTGTAAATTACTGCACATAGCTGTGGTAAGCGTCGAGTATTCTGTTTTCGATTTCCTCACGTATATTTGAGGAAATAGGGTGAATGATATCACGGAATGTTCCGCTGTCCTCACGGCGGCTGGGCATAGCCACAAACATACGCTCGTCGCCCTGCACCAGCTTGATGTCGTGAATAGCAATTGCGTTGTCAATGGTGATTGAAACCACAGCGCGCAATCTGCCGTCGTGCATTGTCTTTCTGATTTTAATGTCGCTGATTTCCATTGTCTGACCTCCGTCGATTTAAGATTGATTAAACAACATTTCCTCTGTCTGTCTTATCTCGGAAAGTGTCGTCTGTAATATTCTGGGATAAATTGGTGATTTTATTCATAGGTTATAATAAACTTTAATAAGGGCTTGCGTATTCCGTAAAGTCTGAATTATGAGGAGCAGTTATGGAAAATTTTCTTTCGGGGAAAAAACATATTCATTTTATAGGTATCGGCGGCAGCGGAATGTATCCGCTTGCACAGATACTCCACAGTAAGGGGTACTATCTGACAGGCTCTGACAACAACGAAACTGCAACGCTTCAGGCAGTGCGGAATATGGGTATTCCTGTAACACTGGGTCAGGCGGCTGAGAATATCAAAGGTGCGGATTGCATTGTATTTTCCGCAGCTATTATGGAGGATAATCCCGAGCTTATTGCTGCCCGTGAAGCTGCAAAGCACGGAGTATACCTTGCCGAGCGCAGTGAACTGCTCGGACTTGTAACATCACAGTTCAGCAAAGCAATGTGCGTGTCAGGCACACACGGTAAGACAACCACTTCCTCAATGCTTACGATGATTATGCTTGCATCAGGCGAGGATTTTTCTGCTGTAATCGGCGGCAAACTGCGTGAAATCGGCGGCAGCGGCAGGGCAGGCACCAGTGAATATATGGTGTGCGAGGCGTGTGAATTCAAGGATACCTTCCTGCATCTGTTCCCGGATATTTCCATTATCCTTAATATCGACGAAGACCATATGGACTATTTCAAGACAATGGATAATCTGAAATTGTCCTTTGCGAAGTTTTCAGCACTTACAACTGATTGCCTTGTAGTAAACGGCGATGATAAGGAAGTAAACGAAATGCTTTCCGAAGCGAACCTTGAAACAAGAGTAGTTACATTCGGAAAAACCTCTGCAAGCGATTACTATGCGGAGAATGTTGAGCATATCTCCGATTTTCACCAGCGTTTTACGCTTATGAAGAACGGAAATGCACTCTGCGATATAGATGTGAATGTTCCTGGCGTGCATAATGTGTATAACGCTGTTGCGGCTTGTGCGGCTGCTGACGTTGCTGGAATTCCGATTGAGGCAATCCAAAAGGGTATATCTGATTTCAAGGGAGTTATGCGCCGTTTCGACAAACTTGCTGAAATAGATGGAGTTACATTCGTTGATGACTACGGCCATCACCCCGCTGAAATTGAGGTTACACTCAGAACCGCAAAGGCAATGAGCTTTAATCGTGTGTGGGTTGTACATCAGCCGTTCACCTATTCGAGAACAGCAAATTTGCTTGATGATTTTGCAAGTGCCCTGTCTATCGCTGACAAGGTAGTGCTTACTGAGATTATGGGCAGCCGTGAAAAGAACACCTACAATATTTATTCCGCTGATTTAGCGAAGAAGATTGACGGCTGTGTGTGGTTCAGCGAATTCAGTGAGGTAGCACAGTATGTCATTGATAACGTGCAGAAGGGCGACCTTGTTATAACAACAGGTTGCGGCGATGTATATAAGGTTGCTGATATGATGATTGAAATGATGAAGAATAGATGAGGGCAAATTATGACTGCAAAAATTCAGGATTGGATATATTCAAGAAAGAGTGAATTACTAGATACACTTGGTCAGCTGATTGCTGTTCCCAGTGTAAAGGGAGAGCCTAAGGAACGCGCTCCCTTCGGTGAAGAACCAAAGAAAGCTCTGCTTAAAATGCAGGATTTTTGCGAGAAGTTTGGCTTTACTACAATAATTATCGGCAACGCTGTGCTTTGCGCTGAGTATCTTCCGAATGGCGGTGAGGCTGAGCTTGGCATTCTTGCTCATCTTGATGTTGTTCCTGTTGAACCTCAGGACTGGGATACAGACCCGTTTGAAATGGTAGAGAAAGACGGTGTTCTTTA
>JAZQBH010000244.1:0-18109 GCA_045545655.1 Oscillospiraceae bacterium | reverse complement strand
AAGCGATATTGTTTGCCGTAAAGAATACTGCATTAAGAAGTGTGTAGGCAATAAAGAAATATGCATATTTTGCTACATCACCCATTTCCGCAGGAATTGCGAAGATTGCTGCCAGTGCAACGCTGCATCCGATATAAGGCCAGAGCATCCAGGGTCTTGCTTTACCCATTTTTGTTTTGGTCTTGTCAATCATTGCACCGAAAAATATGTCTGATACACCGTCAAAGATTTTTGATACCATCATAAGTGTTCCGACGATACCTGCGTTAAGTCCCGCTGTATCGGTAAGGTAAATCATTACGAATGATGATAAGAATGCGTATACAACGTTACCGGCAACGTCTCCTGAACCATAGCCGATTTTGTTGTACCATTTAAGATACTTCTTGTTATCCATAGAAAACTTTCCTTTAATAGAAAATACTGTTGTTGTTCAGTTTCGGTGCAAGTCTCGAGTTTTGCACCGAAACAGCACTCACATAACGGGTGAATACTGTTTCCGTTTAAAGGCGCCTTTGTTTTTCCTGATTATATTCTAACACGGTTTTTAAGCGTAAACTATAAACACAATAGACTAAAATATGCACAAAATGATACAAAAGCATTGAAATTCAGCTTATAATATGCTATACTGATAAAAACGAAAGGAGTTATGGTTATGTTTACAAACGTTGCTTATTTACACAATTCTCTGAATGATATGGTTGATACAAGCAAATCACTTGTTGTTACAAGCTGCGGATATTATCGTGTGCACAGCCGCCCTGTTGTTTCAACGGAGCGTCCCACAGGCAGACGTGACTATCAGCTTTTATACATAGCCAAAGGCAAGGGACATTTCTATTTTGACGGTCTGCAAGGCAAAGAAACAATCATAACTGAGGGAAATATGATACTTTTCCGACCGGGTGAGATACAATTTTACTATTATTACGCTCCTGAAAAAACCGAGGTTTACTGGGTGCATTTCACGGGACGAATGGTAGAGGGTATTCTGGATAATTACGAAATACCGAATAATAAAAACGTGTTTTATACAGGAAATTCTCCCGATTATGCGTGGCTGTATCGTCAGATTATTCAGGAGCTGCAGATGTGCCGTCAGAATTACGAGGAATTGATTGCGATTACGCTGCGCCATATCTTCATTATGATTAACCGTTATATCAAAGAAGGAAAAAAATCGGGCAGCGACATTCAAAACGAGATTGAACGTGCCACCCATTATTTCAACGAAAATTATAATAAGCCGCTGAACATCGACGAATACGCCGAGTCACGCCATATGAGCACCTGTTGGTTTATACGAAGCTTCAAGCAAATTCTGAAAGTTACACCTATGCAGTATATTCTTTCTCTGCGAATGGTAAATGCCAAGAATTTACTTGAAACAACTGAATATAATATCTCTGAAATTGCCGAATCTGTCGGATATGATAACGCCCTTTATTTCAGCCGTCTTTTTCACAAGCATTTCGGCATTTCGCCATCGGAGTATCGGAAGATGAGAATCGGAAGATAGAGAGAATTATCTCCACCTGCACACAGGCGGAAATAACTCAATCGCATTCCGTTACATACCCACAGCCATAAACCCTGTGGGAGCTGACCCGTTCACGACGAGTCAGCACTTAAAAACGTGTATAAAGATTCAGTATTTATTATACCACAAAATGTGTCGGATTTCAATATCTGAACGGGTTTTGCGGGAAATTTTGTTAAGGTGTAATCGGTGGATTTATAAGGTTTTTCAGACTCTTATTCTCTTGTATATGAAATTACCCTACTGCACATTTTACAGCAGACACAGCGCATATAAAAACCATTTTTTCGCCCCGAAAATGCACAATAAAAATTATACTGCCAGCGCACCTGAAAAAAGTATTCAACCCACACGGAAATCACCATAATAGGATAATATCCTGCACCGAAATATCGACACATCATATTCCACGCCACAGAATTTCACACAGGGAATACTAAAGGAGATATTAAAGATATAAGGTAGCTATCATCTAAAAACAAAAGAGCTATTATTAACAATCAATCTATCAATCTACGCAAACGGAAATCGCCGTAGCAGGATTTCTGCGGCACGGCCCAATTAAATAAAGCACCAGTTTCAGCATTGTAAAGGTACAGTAAATCTGTATCGAAACGGTGCTTTCGGAAATCTTCCCGGTGGCTTGCAGGGAATACACTTCCCCGAAAGTCTGCGTGATAATTCTTGAACAAGCTGTTTTGCAAGCTCAGCAATACTGCTTCCCTTGGGACAAGGGCGCACTTATATACCATATTCTATGGTATGTGCGGTTTCTGCGGAAACGGAGAAAATCGGCAATACAGCCGAAAGGAGGTTTTGACAATCGCAATCTATCATTGCTCCATCAAAATTATCAGTCGTGGCAAGGGCAAGTCTGCTGTTGCCGCCGCTGCTTATCGTTCGGGCGAAAAGCTCACGAACGACTATGACGGAACTACTCACGATTTCACACGAAAGGGCGGCATTGTTCACACAGAAATTCTCCTGCCCGACAATGCTCCGAGAGAATATGCAGAACGTTCTACCCTCTGGAACGCTGTTGAAGATGTTGAGAAATCCAAGAACGCACAGCTTTCATGGGAGATTGAAATTGCTCCCCCGAATGAACTTTCCGAAACGGAGTGCATTGAACTTGCACGGGAGTTCGCACAGAAAACTTTTGTTGACAAGGGAATGTGTGCTGATGTCTGCATTCACAATCCAAACCGTGAGCAGAAAAATATCCACGCTCATATTATGCTGACAATGCGTCCATTCAATGAGGACGGGACGTGGGGTGACAAGCAGAAGAAAGAATATCTGCTTGATAAGAACGGTAACAAAATTTATAATAAATGCAAGCGGACTTACAAGTGCCGCACCGTTCAGACTACCGATTGGAACAGTCGGGAAAAGGCTGAGGAGTGGCGAACTGAATGGGAAAATTTCATAAATTCCGCACTTGCTGAAAAAGGAATTATTGAAAAAGTCGACCACCGTTCATTTGAAAGACAGGGCAAAATTGAAAAACCAACAGTCCATATGGGAGTCGCCGCAACGCAGATGGAGCGTAAAGGCATACGCACCATCAAAGGCGATACCAACCGTGAAATCAAGTCCATAAACGCAAAAAATTCTGCTCTGATAAAACGTATTGATATGCTTGACGATGCAATTGCCAAGATGAAGGAAATTCCGAAAGAGGACAGCATTCTTGAAATGCTTATGTGCTTTCACGATAACGGAATTAAGTTCAGCGAGGTGCGTGGTGTCAGCGTTTCCAATCTGAAAAAGATTGCAAAGTTCAAGGATTTGACTCACCTTATTACTTTTGTGCAGGGGAATAATATCGGAACTCTCTCCGAGCTTGCGGAGAAGAATTCTGAAACGAAATCAGAACAAAAAAAATATAAATCCAAGCTCATCAGCACACAGAAGCGAATGAAAGAGTTGAAAGAACTGCTTGATAATTATCCTCGCTACAAAGAGAACAAGGCGGTTTATCTGGAGTGGCAGTCCATAACAAATTCGAAGAAAAAGGAAAAGTTTTATGACAAGCACTACGGAGAAATCGCGCTGTTCAAGACGGCGAAAACCTTTATGACAACAAGCTAAAAGGCTCAACAATTACTCCGAAAGCGTGGCAGAGAGAACTGGACGAACTGAAAAAATCCGCCGAGGTTGACCGTGCTAAGGTTGAGAAGCTCGGCGATGATGTGGCAGTTATGGAAACGCTGATTTACAATGTTCAGCGACTTACGAATTATGAAGAAAAACAGAATGAAATTCAGCGTAGACGTACTGCTGAATTGGAATAACGAGGGAAAGGACGGGATAAAATTATGATTTTCATATTTTTAAAAGGAAGGAGGCTCAGCTTTATGCAAAAGGATATCACATCTGCAACCGAATACAAAATCGGTAATACGACATATATCGTGAACGTAAAGTTCGCGCCCAATTGTAAAGAAAATATTTCCGACGTAGTTCGTCGATTGATAGAGCGTGATATTGAAAAACAGTCAAAACAAGCGGCATAACCGTTTCACAACTTTATGGAAAAACAAGATTTTATCACTTTAAAGTATTGATATATTGTGACAGTTATGGTATAATGTAATCACATTAGCCGCCGTTCCGACACGATGTCGGAGGCTGACACCCAAAGCACGGCACGGATGCCGTGCAAACAAAGCGTCAGCCACTTGTCAGGAAAGGAATGGTTATGTTTACAGACAAGATTACGGCTCTTTATTGTCGCTTGAGCAACGATGATGAATAGTACATATAGGTGACTGTTGAAAAGAACAGGGTAATGATGTTGAAATGTATAATAAAACTAAGGCTTTTAATGAAGTTTATTCTTTTATCAAGAGCCTATGCTGTCATTTCAGATATATCACATTTGCTGAATATATCGTAATAAAACTGCGTTTGTTATATGCTTTCGATATCCACACTGAATTAGAACTTTTCTCGTCTATACTGATTGCTTCTGACAATGCAAAAAATCAGAATTGAGCCGAACCACAAAAATATAGCTTCGCTCATAAGACCGTTGGTAAAACCAAGCCTGAACGGACTTTCGGGCATTATTGTTTTTACTATGTACAGCACGCTGTAAATAACAAGCGGATTTGAAATGCAAAAGGCTTTCGGCAGCTCACTTTTATTCGTTGCAATAAGGTAGAACCAGTAAATATACGGCGGTATCATTATCGTCTCGCTGAGAATAACTATCCACGAAAACTGGCTGTAAAGAGCTTCTGCAAGAGGATATGCCGCACTTTCAAAACCGTTGTTGCTGAGCCACGCAAAGCTGGACAAAGTCATCACATAAAATAAATGCAGACACAGCCAAGGCGTAAGGCTGATTATTGTCAGCCTGTGGTAAGTTTTCCTGTGCTTTTCTACAGTTATTAGCTTTTCAATACTGAATAGAGCTATGGAGTACAGCACTATGGCAGGAAAAGCTATCAGCATTGAAGCCGCATTTCTCCCTGCCCCTATCGCTTTAACGCCCTCGGTGAGCCAGTATATGTCCCCCGAATGTGAAACATCTCCGTACATCATCAGCCAGTCGCCCGTTGCAAGAAGAACACAGCCCAGCATTCCGCAGATAAGAGGCATTACGATTTTCTTTTTCATCTTCACCACTCCCTCAAAAAATCCAGCATCTGCCTTATGCTGTCTTTTCTCGCCCGTTCGCACTCATCGGGGTATTTTCTTTCCGAGGGCATAAGCTTCTTTGCAACCTTACCCATATTTCCTGACAATTCAATGCCCAAAGCGTGGCTTGCCTTTTCGTAAATAATCGCCTTGACACGGTATGGATAATTGTTTTCTTTAAGGATACGTTCAATTCTCGGCACAGCCTGCTCAGACGGCCACGCTTCGTCCCATTCAGGTGCCATAATCAGCAGGTTTGATTTCATATTCTCAACCTTAATGCGTGATTCCTCGGTTTCCTCGCTTGTATCGTAAGCGTATCTGCCCACCCTTATTTCTTCATTACCCTTTTGTTTTCTGAACTTTAAATATCCTATCAAACCGTTGAAAAAACCATCATTAAGACAAGTATAATGTGAAAACGGAACAGCCTTTCCACGATATGTATAAACGGAACAGCCCGTGGGAAACAGGTCGTTCTTCATACCCTCCATAACGTAATCATAAGGCACGGTTGCGATTGTACAGCTTGTATCGGGTATCAAAGACGAACACAGCAACGCATATCCTGCTCCTGTTGATATACCGTGAATTGCAATTTTTTCAAAGCCGTTTGCTTTAAGCTCCACAACAGCCTTTTCCACATATTCGACAGGGATATTATACATTTTCTTCGTCATACCCTTCCAGAGATAAAAGCCGAGGCACAGCACCGAATATCCCTCGTTACGAAGTACAAGTGAGGAATTTATTGTATCCGTTTCATCACATTTTGCACCTGATATATATATGATTGCTTTATCACGGTATTTCGTCCCCTCAAACCATACTGCACGAAAGCCGTCTGTTTTGGGAAAATATTCTTTTTTCATTTTATGTTCTCCTCTTCCATGGAATACAGCGATTAACTTTTCTTTTGTATTCGATATATTCTTCACCGTATACTTTTTCCAACCAATTCTCCTCGGTATTTATCATAAGTACTGTCATAAATCCCCAATAGAAGAAAAAAAGCGGATAGAAAAATACATTGCCCGAAACAAACAGCGCACCTGTGCAGAAGAACATAAATGCAGAATAAATAGGATTACGAACAATGCCATAAACTCCTGTTGTAACAAGCTTGTTCTTCATTATTCCGTCATCTAACTTTGCACGGAATAATGCGCTACACCAAAGATATGCACCAAAAATTATAAGAAAGATTCCGATTATCAACGACGGAATTTTCATAACAGGAATTATTCCTGCCTCTGCAAATTCCTGCTGCCCGAGAATTACTGCGATAACTGTCAAAGCTGTACTTACTCCGACGTAAATCGGACCTATACCATACATCGGAAGATGGTTTTTGTTTTTCATTTTACTTTCCTCCTAAAACAACAAATTTAAATCTCGCTTATCCTCCCGCACCCATAATCACAAGTCCCACAAGAACAGCCACAACCGCCCCTGCAACAAGGCTTCTCGGAATGCTTGACAGGTAAAATTTATAGTGCTGATATTTTGTCTCTATTATTGCACACGCCGTATAAAAAGCAGTCCTGCCACAACAAGCAGGACTGCACAAGGTTATTCAGCTATCACAAATGTTACTTCATAAGGCTCTTTTGCCATATCAGAAGCCTTGAGAGAAATAACGAGAGTATTGTCTGCTGTGAGAGTACCCTCTGTAATTGTACCAGCCTCGTCTGTGAACACAAACTTTCCGCCGTCAACGGTATATGTACCGCTTGCGGAGCAGCCGTCATACGCTGTACCGCCCATATCGAAGCTTACGCTGTATGAGAAAGTATCTGCTCCGATATCTGCGGAGTACTTGTATTCAACAGTACCTGCCATAGGACTTACCTTGATATAGCTTGCGGAGTATGTACCTGCGGCGATAGAGAAATCACCTGTTGCAACAGCTTCGTCAGAGGTTGTTTCATCAACAACTTCATCTTCTTCGGGAACTGCTTCTCCGATAAAGGAAAGTGTTATACCGCCTACCATATCGGGAGTAATTGAAGCCTGACCGTAAGGCATATCAGAAGTAATCTTGACAGTACCGTCCGCCTGAACAACAAAGGTGCAGGTTCTTCCGTCGCTGTAGGTCATTGTGTAGCAGTTGTCAGTGAGCGCATAAGTGCCTGCACCCTTTTCCTCGCCTGCTTTGTCTGTGAGGGTAAATGCTCCGTCGGCATTAAAGGAAACAGTATAATTCCATTCCATACTGAACTCGCCCTCTGAGTAAGCGGAGCTGCCCGAATATGCGCCTGTTTTAAGCTCGCCTTCATTTATGGAATTGCCAACAGCTGCTTCGGTAGATACAGCTTCGGTTGTTGCAGAGGTTGTGGTCTGTGACGA
This sequence comes from Oscillospiraceae bacterium, assembly GCA_045545655.1. Classification (GTDB taxonomy): domain Bacteria; phylum Bacillota; class Clostridia; order Oscillospirales; family Ruminococcaceae; genus CAG-115. The sequence goes on along the minus strand of JAZQBH010000244.1, from coordinate 10,569 downwards.
GCTTTCCTGTGCCGTATCGGCTGAACAGCCTGACGCACAAAGCATTACACCTAAAATAATTGTTGCAGTTAAAATTTTCTTCATTGGAATTCTCCTTACTTTTAGTTGATATATTTTGTCCAAAGAGCCTCGAAAAGCTCCTTGGCATTTGACTGGATTAAATTTTCCGCAGTTCTGCGAAGATAGATTGAGAGCGATATTTTTTCATCCTCGCCGATTACGGCAAAGCTTAAACTTTCTTTACCGCCGCATAACTTTTCTCTTACAAGAAAAAGAGCGTATATTTCTTTTTCAAAGACAAGAGAGGTAATTGAAATTTCCTCATCTTTGCTGCTGACGATATCAACGCCCTGCCTGTCAATGATTTCGGGCAGAGGCATGGTTATCTGCATAAGCACTCCGCCTGTGTCGAGGTGCAGCATTACGCTGTCAAGAACTTTAAGCTGATTGTAAATTTCCTTGAAATTCTCCTTTGGAACAGATACAGCTGTTTCCATTGCGTCAAGCAGCTGCCATTCGGTAATTTTCAGTTCCTCTGCGGCGGTACGCAGATGAGTATCGGTGTGCTGTTCATAGTATTCCTTTACACGCTCGGGGAGCGTCTTTTTTATATGCGGATTTGAGGGGTGAAGGTGATTTATCTTCATTTCCTCCTGCATTATTTTTATACATTTAGGAGCGGTATAGAATTTTGCATGAGCCGCAATACACTCACGGCATTTCCCATAATTCGGACACTGCGGCATACAAGGACATTTTAAATTTTCGTTATCCATAGATTTACCCTTTCTCGCACAAATGACATCTTGCAAAATGTTCATTTCCTACCGATACAGCCTGCGGCAATGGCATTGTACGGCATATATCCGTAGCGTTCGGGCATCTTCCTGCAAAGCGGCATATATCAGGTGGATTTATAGGACTTCTCGCCTCACCTGAAAGGATAATGCGTTCCCGTTTTTCCGTTGGATTTACTTCAGGGATTGCAGACATAAGCGCCTTTGTGTACGGCACGACGGGATTTCTGAAAATCTCGTCTGTACTGCCGCTTTCCATTACCTCTCCGAGATACATCACCGACATACGCTCGGTAATGTGCTTGATAAGCGAAAGATTGTGAGAAATGAAAAGATATGTAAGTCCGTATTCCTCACGCAAGTCAAGCAGTAGATTGCATATCTGCGAATGTACCGAAACATCAAGCGCCGAGGTAGGCTCATCGCAGATTATCAGCTCTGCATTTGTGATAAGCGCACGGGCAATTGCTACTCTCTGCCGCTGACCGCCTGAAAATTCAAAAATATATCGGTCTAAATCCTGCAACGAAAGTCCGACCTTTTCCACAAGCTCTGCGGCTCTCTCACGGAGTATTTTTTCATTGCGTTCACCTGCAATATACAGCGGCTCGGAAATTATCTGCCACACAGTAAAGCGTGAATTAAGGGACGAATACGGGTCCTGGAAAACCGTCTGCAAATGGCGGCGCACCTCTTTCCATTCGCTCTGCTTTGTCTTTGAATTTACTGTATGACCGCAAAGCTCAAACGAGCCTGATGTAATCGGCACAAAGCCGAGAATTGCATTTGCAAGCGTGGATTTACCGCAGCCGCTTTCGCCCACAAGTCCGTAAATCTCGCCCTTGCGTATCTCGATATTCACATTCTGTACTGCGGAAAGTCTGTCAGGTTTTCCGAAAACGCTTTTCTTCACCTTGAAATCAACGGTGAGGTTATCGGTTTTAAGTATTATTTCTCCCATAGCTCCTCCGTTTCAAAGTGACAGCGTACCTTTCTGCCGTTTTCTCTCGTGAAAAGCGGCGGCATCTGCTTTGTGCAAAGCTCGGTGCAGTAGGCACACCTGTTTGAAAAGTAACAACCGTTTGGTTTATTCATCGGGTGCGGAACGTTGTGCGGTATCTGCACAAAGCGGTCAATTTCGCTGTCAAGGCTCGGAATGGTATCAATAAGAGCCTTTGTATAGGGGTGCTGAGGTTTGGAAAGTATTTCGTCAACCGTGCCCTGCTCCACAATTTTTCCGCAGTACATCACATACACCCTGTCAGCCATCTGCCGTACAACTCCGAGGTCGTGGGTTATCATCAGAAGTGACATATTTTCCTTTTCGCACCGTTCGGATATAAGCTCTAAAATCTGTGCCTGAATGGTAACGTCAAGGGCGGTTGTCGGCTCGTCTGCAATAAGAAGTCGGGGAGAAAGCGATGTTGCCATAGCGATCAGAATTCTCTGCTTTAAGCCGCCCGAAAGCTCGTGAGGATATTGCTCCGCACGCATTTCGGGGTCGGGGATACCGACCTTTTTCATCATTTCAAGACTGTGCTTTCTTGCCTCTTTCGGTTTCATTTTTCTGTGATAAACAAATACCTCGTCAAGTTGTTCGCCGATAGTCATAATGGGATTTAAAAAGGTTGATGGGTCCTGAAAAATCATCGCCATTTCCTCTGCACGGAGAGGGAGCATTTCGTTTTCGCCTTTTTCGAGGATATTGTGTATAATTCCGTCATGGGAAATAAACTCGAATTTATCCGCTTGTATGTACGCAGGCGGAGTATTCAGCAGCTTCATACAGGAATGTGCCGTAACGCTCTTTCCGCAGCCGCTTTCACCAACGATTGCGACCTTTTCGCCCTCGCCTATGGATATATCCACTCCCTCAACGGCACGGACAAAGCCCTCCTCGCTTCGGAAAAGTATTTTCAGATTTTTTATATCAAGTACATTCATACCTTTGCTCCTGCGTGGTATTTTTCTTTAAGCGCTATTGCTACTTCCTCGCTTATGTCGGACATTTCAGCAAATATCTGTTCAGCCTCGGCTTCGGGAGAAATACCGTTCTTCTTTATTTTTCTGCATTTGATTTTGGGATTGAGTATTTCTTCAAGAACATAGCCTATCTGCATAAATCCGAAAACGGTGATGAATATTGCTACACCGGGAGCTATTACCCAAGCCCACAAGCCTGATGTGAACGCACTTTCCTGCGCTGCAACAAGTATCTTTCCCCAACTTATGACTGACGGGTCGCCAAGCCCGATAAAGCTAAGTCCCGCTTCGGCTATCATAAAGCCTGCACAGGAGAGTGCGCAGTTCATAATAAGCAAATGCGAAATCGCAGGCATAATATGTCGGAACATTATATAGGTTTTCGAGCCGCCTGCAAGCTCCGCCGCACGGATATAGTTCATATTCATTACGGACAGCACCTGTGCTCTTACCATTCTTGCAGTACCGCACCAGCCGATAAGCGTGAACACCGCAATCATCATCAGATAGCTTGATGAAAGATTGCTCATTATCATCATAAGCGGAGTGGTGGGGATTACAAGGAGAACATTTATGATGTTCAGGATAACCCCTGCGCTGACCTTGCCGAAATACGCCGAAACTATACCAAGCGTAGCACCGAGAAGCGTAACGCATATACCTGTTGTAAGTCCGATTATAAGGGAAATTCTTGCACCGTAAAGTATCTGTGTGAGGATGTCAATTCCGTTTTTGTCTGTGCCGAGTAGGTGTTCAGCAGAGGGCTTTGCAAGTCCGTTTGCAATATCGTAATCGTCAAGCTCATAAGGTGTGAGATAGGGTGCGAATATTGCCGCCAAAGCCACAATTCCCACAAGGATAACGCCAAGCCTGCCCTTGGGATTTTTGAGGATTTTCAGCAGAAATCTGCCTATGCTTTTGACCACAGAACAGACGATATTTATTATGTTTTTCATAGCTTATACCTCTTTCACTCTCGGGTCGAATTTGTGATACACAAGGTCAGTTATAAAGTTGCAGACCACCGTTATTACCGCAAATAAAAGCAGTATTGCCTGTGACAGCAGATAGTCGCCGTTGTTGCAGGCATCAAGGAGTAATTGTCCCATACCCGGCCACGAGAATATCTTTTCCATAAGCACGCTGCCGCCCATAAGACCTGCCATTGACATTCCCACATTTGTGATAAGCGGTAAAAGCGCATTTCTGAAGGTGTGCTTATACAGTACAACGTGAGGCGGCAAGCCCTTTGCTCTTGCGGTGAGGATATAGTCCTCATTCGTGACAGCTATCATACTGTTACGCACAAGCATAGCGTAGGAAATAACACCCGAGAACACAGAAATCGCAACGGGCAGAAAAGCGTGATACGCTACATCTGCAATATCCGCAAAGGGAACGGAAACGAACAGTGCCGCAGTTAGTGCCACAGGAACTCCCACAAAAATGCAAAGAGATTTTTTCGTTATCGCTTTCAGAATTATCGCAATTACAATCCCGACTGCAAGCGTAATGAGAAAAGCCGTACCGTTCATCGAAAGAGTATAGCCTGCGGTCATTGCCCCTCTGTACGGAAATATTTTCAGCGTAAAACCGAACAGCATAACCGTCACCATAGCAAGCCAGAAGGAAGGTATCGCCGTAGTTACTCCCGACAGCCACATAAGAGCCTTATCGGGAGCTTTATCACGCTTTTTACCTGCCACAGCCCCGAAGATAATTCCGAACAGCACCGAAAAAAGCATTGAAGAAACCGTCAGCACCATAGACCACGGAATACGGCTGAACATTACTGTCCACACGCTTTCCTTGTAGTAGTGGGACTGCCCGAAATCAAGTGTAAAAACTCTGCCCAGATAATCGGAATACTGGACTATAAGCGGGTCATTGAAGCCATATTCCTCCCGTATCTGCTCACGCAAAGCGTAGGCGTCCTCGGGAACGCCTACATAGTAGGGCTGTGCAGGGTCGCTGAATATCATTCTCGGGAGAAAGAAATTCAGCGTTATAATGATGAAAAGCACAAACAGCGAGCTTAACACCTTTTTTAAATAATAGCCTTTCAAAATTCTTCCTCCCGTTTTAGTTACTGTGCTTTATGTAAGTATCGTGTGGTATAGCTGTTCCAGATTGAAAGCCCCTCGGCTTCCGTCCAGCCCTGCCACTTGCTGTCGCTGTAAAATGTAATGGTGCTTTCGGAGTAAAGCGGAATTTCCACCGCTAAATCTGCGATGTATTTCTGCACCTTGCGACACTTTTCGTACTGCTCATTTGTATCGGAGGTAAGCTCCATGTCGTTCATCATTGCAATAAGTGTTTCATCAATAATTCCCGAATAGTTGAACAGTCTTACGCTCCCCGTTGCGGGATAAACTCCGTAGCGTGCATTGAACATAAGCAGCTTGTCGGAATTGTAGGTAACACGGTTTATTATCATATCGAAATCAGCATTGTTCTGCTGTTTTATATCCTCGGAGTAGGTAGCGGTCGCCTGCTCATATTCGATAGCAATACCGATTTGTTCAAGCTGTGTTGCGATAGCCTTTACTGTTATCTCGTTGTCGGGAGTTGCAAATATCGTCAGTGTAATGTCACGGCTGCCGTTTTCGTCCATTTTATAAGATGTGGTATCAAGCAGTGCGTTTGCCGCTTCAATATCTGTTTTGTGATAGACATATTCGCCGTTTTCATCAACGTAAGCGTGGGCGAAGTAGTCCTGAACAAGTCCGTCGCCAACTCTTACGCCCTTGCCGTGCAGTACCTCGTCAATGAGCTTCTGCTGGTCAAGGCAAAGAGAAATTGCCTTTCTGATTTCGTAGGAATAACCGTTAAAGCTGCCATCTTTGAACGCTCCGTTTTCGCCTACATTGAAAAGCAGAGTTGTTACGGTTTCGCTTGTGACGGAGGAAATATCCACATTGCTGTAAGACGGATTATTCTCCACCGCATAAGTCTTTGCAGGTGTAACTGAATTCAGCATAAAATCAACATTTCCATCGTTGAGTGCATTTATCAGTACGTCCTCATTACTCATAAGAATAACTGATATATTTTCAATAGGCTCACCCGAAAACATTTCCTTTTTAAGCGTTTCATCATAATTGTCACGGATAGTTGCGGTGATAGAGCTGCCCTCGATATAATCTCCCTCGGCTATGTAATATGCGCCTGTGCCAATGGGATTCAGGTTCTTCTCCTTCGCAGGAGAGCGTACGCTTTGCCAGATATGTTTCGGGATAATCACGATGGAGTTGCAGATGGTTTTCATAGAGGTGTAGTTACTGCTTGCAAGAGTAAATACAAAATCCCCGTCAACGACCTCGCTCTTGTAATAATCGGTGAGGAAGTACGCCTGACTTCCCAACGCACCCGAATGCTTGATGATATAGTCAAAGGTGAACTTTATATCCTCGGCGGTAAAGGGCGTTCCATCGCTCCAGGAATGTCCCTCGACCACCTTAAAGCGAAAGCGCATCCAGTTTTCGTTGGGAACAGCGATAAGCGCACGCTTCATAAATTCTTCTTCCGTTTCGGTTATGGGATTGCCGCTTTCGTCAAAGCCGAATTTTATGCTTTCACGCTTGCACTGCTCCGCCCATTCTTCTTCCGTGGGGTTGAAATATTCATAGCCGTAAACGCTATCGTCGGTTTTCGGGAATGCACCCTCGCACTCAACAAGTCCGTCTGCAAAGGAAAGTGGATTTATATTTGTATCAACGGGAGTGTAAACCGCACCATCGGGGAAGGTGTAGTTCTCTCCCTCAACATAATCCGCAGGCGCTGTGGCAGAGCCTAAAAGAGTGTTGTAGAAAAGTCCCACGAAAAAGGTTGCAGAGGTTTCCATAGATGAATATGGGTTTAAGTTTTTGGGAAGCTCCGTTGTACCTACTCTCAAGGAATTTTCATACTTATCCTCACGAACAGCGCACGAGAAGAGCGAAATCGCCATACATACCGCAAGTGCGGCGGAAATAATCTTTTTTATCTTCATAATCGCTCCATCAGTAAGGGATTTTTGTGCCGAAGCCTATCTTGTTTGCAGAATTATCAAAAATCTCCTCAACGGTGAATTTATAGGCTGGACGGGTTACCCAACGGTCGATATTCGGTGTATGGTAAACATCATGCTGTGCGTTGATAAACTGTTGAATAAGGGGCAATTCAAAGGGAGAACAGCTGCCCATTTCGCTATGCTCGCCCACAATTTCCATCTGTCCTCTTACCTCAAAGGAGAGCATAGGCGGCTGATAGAAAAGTAAGGTTGCCTCGGAATTTTCACGGTAATTCGTCCAGCTATGCTTGAAAGCCATTTCCACGCTGTATATATGTTCAAAGTCAACGGTCTTTTCCGCTTCCTCGGAGTAAAGCCATTTGAGTAAAAGCTGTAAGCCTCTGTTGCTGTAGCCCTTATCCTCGGGGTCGTAGCTTTTTATATGCTCGATATAAGCGGCGAGAGCCTCTTCAAGATATTCCGATTTGGGAATAAAACCGATACCCTTTACAGAGCCGTTAAGCCCTGCCGAGCCGTGGCTTATGAACACGGGGTCATGAGAGGTGAACGAAAGAAAAATCTTCTCGGGTGACATCTCCTTACCCTCGACAAGTGCCTTTACCATGTTTCCTCTTGTTCTGTATGCCCAGTTGAAAAATCTGTTGAGTTCGCCTGTTTCTGTTCTTGCTCTTTCCATTGTGATGTGCTCCTTTCAATTACTTTACTCTTATAAACGGTGCGTCAGTTGCACGCATTGTTGCCTGCTGAATGTTGAATGCGGTGGAAAGCTCGGTTTCAGTGTAGCCTGTGCCGTTTGCAGTATCATTTTCGGAAACTATCTCACCCTCGTCAGTGAGAATGTTGTAGGTGAATGTAATGTTCTCGCCGTCAGCTGTATAAGTACCGTTTGTACCGCCCCAGACGTGCATTACGCTTGCAAGCTGCATAATGCTTACATCAAAGGTGCTGTCCTCCTTAAGGCAGAGGGAGTAAGCGTAAACCATCGCACCCATACCGCCAACCTTTGTCTTGTAGCCCACATAAACATCTCCGTCCATATCAGCAGGCTTTGTTTCGTAGAAGCTTATCTTACTCGGTGTGATGTCACCCATAAGATAGAACTCTGACTCAAATATGCTGTCGATGATAACTGCGTTTTCTACGCTTACAGTTGTTTCGCCGTAGGTGTAATCAAAAGTGATGGTTTCATCATACTCATCGTTTTCTCCAAGTGTGTAGGTGCCGTTGTATTGCTCACTGCTGTACTCTCCGTTTTCGATAGAGCCTACATAAAATTCCGCAGTACCGTCGCTCATAAGATTCATAAGCACACGGCAGCTTGCGTCAGGCTCGGTGTTTTCTTCCTCGCCGCCTATCACATAGCCTGCGATAAAACTGCGTGAAACTGTGACTTCTGCGGTTTTTCCCTCCTGCTGACAACCTGCAAGGGAAACGCACATCACTGCCGCCATAATAATAGAAATTATCTTCTTCATAAATAAAACCTCCGTTTGTTAGTTATAGCTAACACAATCCTTTTATTTAAGGGAGCAAGGCTCCCGAACTTTGATATGATACCATATCTGCGTTTTCAAATCAAGCAGTAGCCATAGCTAACATTTTCATTCAGCGGAATTTTCGTTGATTTTGTATGTTTTCACGCCGAAACAGAAATAAACAATATGGAAAATCCACACACAGCTAAGCACTATACACGGTACATAAACCTCTTTTGAAAACATCATTATAAAGCCGATCGACATCAGCACGGTTACCGTAATCATGACCTTGATTTTGGTTTTCCATGTCATACCCTGACCTTTTACAAAGCTTTCAAGGTTGTTTTTGTAGAGCTTTGTCCCCTTGAACCATCTGTCAAGCCTTTCGGAGCTTTTGGCAAAGCACACCGCCGCCAGCATAAGGAACGGGAACGCAGGTATCATCGGCACAACAGCACCTACTGCGCCCAGTCCAACTCCGATACAGCCGACAATTATCAATAAAATTTTCTTCATTGCACATTCTCCAATCTTCGTTTTTCCTTCTTGCTTTCAATAACGTGACGGATTGCCATTATCGGGTGATACAGCACTATGCGAGGCCCCGAAAAGCGCATCACTTTCCGTATCTTCTCACGCATTTCGGGCTTATAGCAATGCACCTTGCAATTTGAACAAAAGGTCTTGCTCTCGATAAAGGGGCATTTGTCGCTACGCTGTGCGGCGTATTCCGCAAGTGCCTTGCAGTCGGGGCAAAGAGCATTCCTCGCCCCGTGATTTTTTCTGCAATACAGCTTTATCATAAGCGCAACCGTCTTTTTCTCACGCTCACGCTTCTTGTCAGCACTCATGCATTCTGCCTCCCTCTACACGATAAACACGGTCAGCGACTGCCATTGTGCTTTCACGGTGAGAAACAAGGACAATGCTCTTGTTCTTCTTCTGCTCTTTAAGTGCTTTCAGAATAATACCCTCATTTATGCTGTCAACGTTGCTTGTAGGCTCGTCAAGGAGGATTAAGTCGCTTCCTCTGAGAAACGCTCTTGCAAGTCCGAGCCTTTGGTTTTCGCCTGCGGAGAGATTGTCGCCAAGTGCACCGACTTTTGTTTTGTATCCATCGGGAAGTGACATAATAAAATCGTGCACAGAAGCCATTCTGCAAGCCTCTTCAATTTCTGTCTGCGTTGCATTCGGCTTAGCAATACGGAGATTGTCCTCAATTGTTTCATCAAAAAGATATGTCACCTGACTTACCATTGTAGCATTGTCAAGCAGGCTTTCTTCGTCGATTTTGTCGATGTCAATGCCGTTATAGCAGATACTTCCCTTGTCCTTCTGCCAGAAGCGGAGAAGAAGCTTCAGCAGAGTGGATTTACCGCATCCGCTATCGCCCACGATGCCGATAATCTCGCCCTTTTCGGCGTGCATACAGATATCTGAAAGCACCTGTGTTTCACCGTCGTAGGAGAACGAAAGGTCGCTGACCGAAAGGCTCTCAAAGCTGAATTTCTCGCCGTTTGTAACAGGCTCAACCGCAGGCTTTTCGGATAGTAAATCCAACACTCTGTCGCCGCTTGCAAAGGTCTGTGTGAGATTTCCAGGGAGTGCTGAAATTGCAATAACAGGTCCGAACGAGCCGAACACCGCAACAACCCCGATAATCATTCTGCCGAGGGAAAGCATATCGTTTGACACAAGAATTACTCCAACCGCAAGTACCGCAAATATGATAAGCGAAACTGTCAGCTCCGTTGCGGCGGCGGATTTTGTGATGTCGTTCTTCATCTTCTTGGTTTCGGCAAGGAGAATGTCGGAGCGGCGGTTTACCTCCGCTTTTCGGCTCTCTCCCGCGTTGTTCAGTACGATATCTTTGATGCCTTTTATGCTGTCAAGAAAATATGCGTTGAAGTTTGCAAACCCGGCACGGTATTTTACTCCTGACTCTTTAAGCTTGCCCGAAGAAATCAGCGGTACAATTATTCCTACAAGAATATATCCGAGAAGTGCCACGAAAGCAAGATACCAATGTGAAACCGTACCAACAAAAATGAACACTGCCAGCGATACGATTACCGCAATACAAATCGGAGAAATCGTGTGTGCGTAGAAAACCTCCAGTGTTTCAATATCCGAGGTTATCATTGCAATTATTGAGCCTTTCTGTTTGCTCTCAAGCTTTGCGGGACAGAGAGTGCGGAGTGCACCGAAAATCCTGTCACGCAGTACCGCAAGCAGACGGAATGCAATATAGTGATTACCGTACTGTTCGAGATAGCGGAGCAAGCCACGGATTACACCA
>JAZQBH010000243.1:0-10179 GCA_045545655.1 Oscillospiraceae bacterium | reverse complement strand
CAGAGTTGTCTTCCTAAGACCGCTTGGCCTCCGACTTTAACACCCATTCAGATGTGCACTGCAATGTGCGCAATTGTAAACGGCGGATATATGGTTACTCCGCACCTTGTAGACAAAATTCTTGACAGCAACGGCAACGTTATCGAAACTAAGGAAACTGAGGTAAAGCGACAGGTTATTTCAAAGGATACCTCTGACAGAATGAGAAGTATTCTTGAAGAGATAGTAACCTTCAACGGCGGCAGTAACGCATATATTCAGGGCTACCGTATAGGCGGAAAGTCTGGTACTGCTGAGCGAATTGACGAATATAATGCGGCTGGCGGCAAGGACGGCGGCGCAAATATGACCTACGTTGCAACCTTCGGTGCGGCTGTGCCGATGGACGACCCGCAGATTGTAATGCTTATCGCAATTGACACGCCCACTGGCTACAGCTTTTATGGCTCAACGGTTGCGGCGCCTGTTGTTTCAGCGGTGTTCAAAGACGGACTTGAGCATCTTGGAATTTATCCGACCTACACCAAGGAAGAACAGGAAAAGATGGACGCAGTTGTGCCTTACGTGCTTGGCAGTCTTTCGATGAAGGCTGAAAGTTCGCTTGTTGCAAGAGGCTTCAAGGTGCGTTCTATCGGTGAAACTGCCGAAAATATGACGGTTATGAAGCAGGTTCCTGCGGCTGGAACAAGTATCCCTAAGGGGTCTACTGTTCTGCTGTATTACGGCGACTCCGAAACGCAGACAGCGGCTGTTCCGAATGTAATAGGCTTGAGTGTTGCAGAGGCAAACGAAAGAATTACCTCCGCTGGCTTTAATATCAAGATTATAGGCGGTGCGGCACAGAATACAAACGCTGTTGCTATTTCGCAGAGCTTCTACGAAGGCGTGGTTATCAACAAGGGAACGGTAATTGAAGTTGAGTTCCAGTATGAGTCCTACGCCGATTAAAAATGAATTGAGGGTTTGTGTTTATGACGCTTTCCGAACTGTTTGCAGGGCTTGCTGAAGTTCCTGAGGAAATTCAGCAGTCAGGGGTTACGGGCGTTACGTCCGATAGCCGTGAGGTTGAAAAGGGATTTGTGTTTGTCTGCATAAAGGGTGCGTCGTTCGACGGTCACTCTGTTGCACAGCAGATTCTCGGGAAGGGTGCGTGTGCTGTTGTTACAACAACCGCCCTCGGTGTTGATTGTGAAATCAACGTTGAAAACTCACGTGAGTTGTACCCTCGCTTGCTGAGTGCGTTCTACGGAAAGCCTTCTGAAAAGTTCCGCCTTTGCGGAGTAACAGGCACTAACGGAAAGACGACTATAGCAAACCTCTGCACACAGCTTACACGTATCCTCGGGAAGAAAACGGGCGTTATCGGAACGCTTGGTATCGACACGGGCAGCGGACTGCAGTATTCCCACGACGGTCCGCCGACTACTCCCGAACCGAGAAAGCTGTATCAGACTTTTGCCGAAATGGCTGACGGCGGCGTAGAGTATTGCTTTATGGAAACATCCTCACAGGCGCTTGCTCAGTATCGCTTTTCGGGAGAACGCTTTGCAGTGGGTATCTACACAAACCTCACCCGTGACCATCTTGATTATCACGGCACGATGGAGAACTATTACCTCGCAAAACGCAGTCTGTTCGATATGTGCGAAACGGCTGTCGTGAATATTGATGACGAAAAGGGTACGGAAATTGCGCAATACTGCCGTGAAAAGGGAGTAGCACTTAAAACCGTGTCCGTAAACGGCGAGGCTGACTATTACACAGAAATGGTAAAGCTTTCCGACAGCGGCTCGCAGTTTATTCTGACGGATAAAACCGCACAGAAAAGCTATATAGTAAGCTTTGCAATGACAGGGCTTTACAATGTGCTGAATATAATTGAAGCGATGGTTACGGTGAATGTTCTCGGTTTCCAGATGGACGAGATTGTGAAGGCTGTCGCTGAGATTAAGGGCGTCAGCGGTCGCCTTGAAACCCTGTACAGCGGCGATTTCACGGTTGTGCGTGATTATGCCCATACCGAGGATGGACTTGAAAAGTTGCTGTCCACACTTCGTCCGCTTGCAAAGGGCAGACTTATCAGCGTATTCGGTGCGGCAGGCGAACGTGACGCAGGCAAACGTCCCGATATGGGCAGAGTAGCGGCGAAGTACTCTGATTTGCTGATTGTAACGACTGACAGTCCACGGCACGAAGACCCTCAGCAGACGATTGATGGCGTTGTGAAGGGTATCCCGTCGGGTGTTCCTCACGAGGAGTACACAGACCGCAAGGAGGCGGTGTTCCGTGCGCTTGAAATAGCCCAAAGCGGCGACATCGTGGCGCTCTGCGGAAAGGGTCACGAGGACTATCAGGCAATAGGCGATGTGTATTTCCACTTTGACGAGCGTGAAATCGTTGAGGAATATTTCAACAAGAGGTAAAAGATGTTTTCAACTAAAGAAATAGCAGAAATTACTTCGGGAAAGCTGACAGGCGGCGACGTGAAGGTCACTTCGGTTTCCACTGACACCCGAACTATTGAGAAAAACGCACTCTTTGTAGCGGTTAAGGGAGAACGGTTTGATGGAAATGACTACATCTCCGTAGCCGCAGAAAACGGAGCGGGTGCCGCAATCAGCGACCGTGCCGAGGGAAGCGTAAAAGCGGATATCCCGATAGTGTACGTTGAAGATTCCCGACTTGCACAATTGCAGCTTGCACGAAGCTACCGTGACCGCTATAACCTTAAACTCTGCGGAGTGACAGGCTCTGTCGGTAAAACGTCAACAAAGGATATGATATATGCGGTTCTTTCCTCTGCGTTCAGCACGCTGAAAACCGAGGGGAACTTCAACAATGATATAGGTCTGCCGAAAACGCTGTTCGGGCTTAACGAGCAGTACAATGCGGCGGTAATCGAAATGGGTATGAGCGACCTTGGGGAAATATCCGTTCTCTCAAAGGCGGCTCACCCCGACTGCTGTGTTGTTACGAATATTGGTTTCTGTCATATTGAGAACCTGAAAACACAGGAGAACATACTCAGAGCAAAGCTTGAAATCCTTGATGGAGCAAGCTCCGAGGCGGCACTGGTGTTGTGCGGCGGCGACGAGTTCCTTGACACTGTAACACAGGAAAAACTCGGCGGCAGACGTATTATGAGATACGGCTTTGACGAGAAATATGACGTGTGGGCGGATAACATAATGCACCTTGAAAACGGCGAGCAGTTCTGTCTGCACTATAACGGCAAAAGCTACAACGCTGAAATTCCCGTATCGGGTGAGCATCATATTCTGAACGCTCTTGCGGCGTTCTGCGTGGGCGTTTGCTTCGGTATGAATGAAGAGGAGATAGTCCCTGCCTTTATGAATTACACAGCAAGCGGAATGCGACAGCGTATTGAAAAGCGTGGCAAAACCACAGTAATTCTGGATTGCTATAATGCCTCGCCTACCTCAATGAAGTCATCGCTGTCGGTGCTTGGTAATACAAAGGTTTCTGGCAGACGTATTGCGGTATTGGGTGATATGCTTGAACTCGGAGAGCAGTCACGGCAACTGCACGCTGGTATCGCAGAGCATTCCGATAACGCAGACGTGTTCTTCCTGTTCGGTGCGGAGATGTCGGCACTTTCAGCTGCTCTTGAAGAAAAGGGAGTGCCCGTATATCACAGCACTGATAAATCGGAGGTAGTCCGTCTTTTGCAGAACTATCTCAGCGACGGCGACGCAGTGCTTTTTAAGGGCAGCCGAGGAATGCGTATGGAAGAAATCGCAGAACAATTAAATTTTGGAGAGTAAATTATGTTGACAAGTATCATCGCCTGTGCGGCGGCATTTCTGCTGACGTGGCTTGCTGGATTCTGGGTTATACCGATGCTCCACAAGCTGAAATACGGTCAGACTATTCTTGATATAGGTCCGAAGTGGCATAAGGCAAAAAAAGAAGGCACACCAACTATGGGCGGCGTGATGTTCATTGTGTCGGTGTCGGTAGCGCTTGCTGTCGGACTTGCGGTAATGCAGGCAAACGGCTCGGCTGACTGGTTCGGTGCACACAAGGCTGAATTTATCAAGGTAACGGCTGGCGCAGTAATGGCGGTGCTGTTCGGATTTATGGGCTTTCTTGACGACTTTATCAAGGTCAAGAAAAAGCGCAACGACGGTCTTACTCCGCTGCAGAAGATAATCTTTCAGGTAATGATAATTGCGGCATACTTTGCAACGCTTTACGTCAGCGGCTTGGCTAACACCATTATAGCATTCCCAGGCGGACTTATGTGGGATATGGGTCTGTTCTACTATCCTGTAGTGGGTGTAGGCATTGTGTATCTCGTAAACGCAGTAAACCTCACAGACGGCATTGACGGACTCTGCTCCTCGGTGACGGTTGTGTATGCGGCAGTGTTCGTGCTTATATCAGGCATTATCGGAATGACTGGTATGACGCTTATGAGCTTTTGCCTTGCTGGCGGCTGTATCGGCTTTCTTATGTGGAACTTTCCGCCTGCAAAGGTGTTTATGGGCGACACAGGCTCTATGTTTTTAGGCGGAATGGTGTGTGCCCTCGGACTTGGAATGAAGGTTGAATTCCTTATGGTAATTGCCTCTATGGTGTATGTGCTTGAGGCATTGTCGGTAGTAATTCAGTCAACAGTATTCAAAATAACAAAGAAGATAAATCATACAACAGAGGGAAAGCGTCTTTTCAAGATGACCCCCATTCACCATCACTTTGAGCTTTCTGGCTGGAGCGAGGTGAAGATAGATATAGTGTTCTGCACATTGTCGGCAATGTTCGGAGCACTTGCGGTAGTACTTGCGTACAATATGTACGGCTAAGGAGGAAAACAATGCAGCAAAGGCAGCACAGAAGCGGGAACAGCGTTGGTCAGCAAAAACCGAACGGCAATATGCAGAATAACGTGCAGAGAAAACCCTCTTCACGCACTAATGGCTCTGCTGTAAACCCTCGTGCAAACAGCTTGAATAAGCCTGTCAGCAAAAATACCAAAACTCAGAGAAAAGCGGTGCGACCTGCGAATACAGCGAAAGTAAACGCAAAGCCTAAGTCAGACGTTGTGCCGAATGCAACGGCGAAAACCGCACCCAATCCCAACCGTGTCCGTTTCTGGAGCTTTAAGGGCAGAGTGGACGTGCCGATGCTTGTAATAGTGCTTGTTCTGCTGACGTTCGGTATTACTATGATGTTCAGCGCAGGTCACGCGTGGGCTTATGAAAAGAACAGCGACCCGTTCTACTATGTTACTCACCAGCTTCCGGCGGCGGGTTTGGGTCTGCTGGGAATGATTATGCTTTCGGTATTCGATTATCGCTATCTCAGACGTGAGTTTAAGCTCGGCAAACACAAGTTCACAATCTCGCACATATTGCTTGTGGGAATGCTGTTTCTGAACTTTTTGTGTATTCCGTTCGGCGTGTCAAACATCGTGAACGGCCCGAAACGCTGGCTGAAAATCCCTGTGTTCGGCACGTTTCAGCCGTCAGACTTCCTGAAGGTTGCTGTTATCGTCTTTATGGCGTATTATATTCATAAAAACTCGGATAAGATACGCAGTTTTGCTGTCGGATTGTTAAAGCCAGCACTTCTGTTCTGTGTGATAATCCTTATTATGATGGGCCAGTCGCACTTGTCGGGCTTGCTTATCATCTTTATGGTTGCGGCGGTAATGCTCTTTGTGGGCGGAGTGAATATCAAGCCTGCACTGATAGCACTGCCGATAGCGGCACTTGCAATTTTCATTGCGGTAGAACTTTCAGACTTTGTTTATTACTTCGACAGAATCACCTATATGGACCCCCTCTCAGAGCCGTGGGACCGCTCTTATCAGAATTATCAGTCTGCACTTGCAGTGGGTTCTGGCGGAATATGGGGCAAGGGCTTCGGCAATTCAAGCCAGAAGTATTTCTACCTCCCCGAAGCGCCCAACGACTTTGTTTATGCCATTCTCGTGGAAGAATTTGGTCTTGTCGGCGGAGCAATGGTTATTCTGATGTTCCTGCTGTTTGTAATGAGAGGATTTCAGATAGCAAGATGTGCAGAGGATAAATTCGGCTGTCTTATCGTAACAGGAATTACATTCCAGATAGGACTTCAGGCATTGCTCAACATCGGCGTTAATCTCTGCTGTATTCCGAATACAGGTATTTCACTGCCGTTTTTCAGCTACGGCGGCACAGCGCTTATGATACAGCTGTGGGAAATAGGACTTCTGCTTTCAGTAAGCAAGAGGGCAAAGCTGAAATAATCAAGGCTCTACTGTTGAATAAACAAATCGGAGGAAAACAGAATGAAAGTAATTTTTGCGGCAGGCGGCACAGCAGGACATATAAACCCTGCTCTTGCTATTGCAGATAAAGTAAAGCAGACCTTCCCCGAAACGGAAATACTGTTTATCGGAACACCCAACGGAATGGAAAGCCGCTTGGTTGTAAACGCTGGCTATGATTTCAAGGGCGTTGAGATGGCTGGTTTTCAGCGAAAGCCCACGCCTGCAAATCTTGTCCGCAATGTAAAGGCCGCATATTGTTACTTTATTTCAGCAAAGCAGTCGGTAAGGAAAATTATAAAGGAATTTTCCCCCGACCTTGTTGTCGGCACAGGCGGTTATGTCACCGCCACGGTGCTTGGACAGGCAGTAAAGCTTGGAATAAAGACTGTAACCCACGAAAGCAACTCCTACCCCGGAATGGCAACGAGAATGCTCTCCGACAAGGCCGACATTGTTATGCTCGCCTCTGAGGACGCTAAAAAGCACCTGAAAACAACCGATCGCTGTGTGGTAACGGGAAATCCGCTCAGAACGAATATCCCGATTGAGGCAAAGACCGCCGCCCGTGAAAGGCTTGGCCTTCCTGACCAGTTTACTATCCTGTCGTTCGGCGGAAGCCTTGGCGCAAACCGCATAACGGAGGCAGTTGCCGAGCTTATTGCGTGGGAGCAGAAAACAGGAAAAATCAACCATATCCACTCGTTCGGCAGCCGCAACCGTGAAACGTTCAAAAAGGCTCTCGAAACAAGCGGAGTAAAGGAAGATAAGTCCTGCCACATCTTCAAGGAGTACATCGACAATATGTACACCTGTATGTGTGCGGCGGATTTGATTATATCCCGTGCAGGTGCAATGACTATAACCGAGCTTACCGAGGTCGGCAGACCGTCTATTCTCGTGCCGTATCCCAATGCGGCTGAAAATCATCAGTATTACAACGCTATGACGCTTGTAAACGAGAATGCGGCTGTATTGATAGAGGATAAGGAGCTTACAAAAGAGCGCCTTGTAGACGAGGTTTCACGGTTGTATCAGGATAGCGCACGTCTTTCGGCTATGGAGGAGAATGCCGGCAAGCTCCGCAAGGAAAATGCCGCCGACCGCATTCTGTCAATGCTGATTGACCTTGTAGAAAAAAAGTAATCAGATAAAACTTGTATATTTTCACACTTTTGTTCCTTTCGCCATATTATGCTGTATGCTTTGGCAACTTGGTTTAATGGTGAAAGGGTGAGTGTGTTGGCTAATAGCCGAAAACTGATTGTAAACGGTGGCAGACGGCTCGAAGGAGAGCTGTCCGTTCACGGAGCAAAGAACAGCGCACTGCCGCTTTTGTCGGCGGCGGTACTGGCGCACGGCGAAACGGTGCTGCATAACTGTCCGTGTCTTACCGATGTGGACGCCGCATGCAGAATACTGTCAACGCTTGGCTGTCGGTGCAGACGCAGTGGCGGTACAGTGACGGTTGACGCTTCAAATGTTACAGGCAGTGAAATTCCCGATAATCTGATGAGGGAAATGCGTTCGTCGATAGTTTTTCTGGGCTCAGTTCTCGGGCGGTGCGGACGATGCAGACTGTCGTTCCCGGGCGGCTGTGAGCTGGGTGCAAGACCCATCGACCTTCACCTTGCCGCAATGAAACAGATGGGCGCAGAAATAACCGAAGAACACGGATATATCGACTGTGTTGCCGAAAACGGACTTCACGGTGCGAAGATTACGCTTTCGTTTCCGTCTGTCGGTGCAACGGAGAATATCCTGCTTGCGGCTGTAACGGCGAAGGGGTATACCGAGATACACAATGCCGCACGGGAGCCTGAAATCACCGATTTGTGTGATTATCTCAGCAAATGCGGTGCAAAGATAAGCGGTGCTGGCGAGTGTGTGATTGTTGTGGAGGGTGTTCCACGTCTTGAGCCGTGCGAGCACAGCGTTATCCCCGACCGCATAGTAGCACAGACCTACCTGTGTGCGGCGGCGCTTACAGGCGGAGAGCTTATCCTCACGCATTGCGATGCGTCGCATATCAGCGGATTTACGAACATACTTGAAGCAATGGGCGCTAAGATGTACAGCTATGGCGGCGAAAAGCTATATATTTCCTGTCACAGACGGCTTAAAGCGCCGCCCACGATACGGACAATGCCGTATCCTGGCTTTCCCACGGACATACAAGCGCCGTTTATGGCACTGTGTACGACCGCAGAGGGAACGTCAGTATTCGTGGAAACAATCTTTGAAAACCGTTTCCGCCACGTGCCTGAACTGGTGCGGCTGGGTGCGGATATCAAAGCAGAGGGCAGAGTGTGCGTTGTCCAGGGCGTAAAAAAGCTGTCTGGTGCGAAGGTGTGTGCCGCAGAACTGAGAGGCGGAGCGGCACTGGTGATAGCATCTCTTGCGGCAGAGGGCACAAGCGAAATAACAGGCCTTAACTACATCGACAGAGGCTATGAGGCGATAGAAACCTCTTTCAGAAGCGTTGGCGCAGATATAAAAAGAGTTTAAAAACAAAGGAATGTAAAAGAAGGTGATAAGTGATGAACAAGCAGAAAGGCAATAACAGAAATCCGCAAAAGGCTCAGCAGAGTAAACAGAACGTCAGAAAGCCAGCCGCACCGAATGTAAGCGGTCAGCCTGTACGTAGACCGTCAGGCGGCGAAAATACCGCTCAGCGGCAGACTACTATGCACAAAACGGGGAATTCTGTGCCTCAGCGTACATCACAAAGCCCTCAGAATAATGCTCAGAGCAGAAATGCCGCAGTGGGTGCTCAGAAAACCAAGAGCAAGCCTAAGAAAAAGCTTTTTGCAAAGAAGCCGAAAAAGCCAGTTACAACGGCAAAACGACCTGCACAGGTCAATGCAGAAAATCGTGTGAAACAGGTAAACCAGCCCAATCCGTCGGGACAGAGTGGTCAGGCGAACCGTCAGCAGCCAAAACCTCAGCCGCAGAATAAGCCTGTCACTCCGCCGAAGCCCATTGACAAGAAAACACGTATGGCGGCAGAAAAGGCGATGAACACACGTCATACCACGCATAACACACGCAAGCACAAGGGCGGAAATTATATCCTGTATTACCTTATGTTTGCGGTTATAGCGGTGATTGTGTTTGTAATTCTGTCGAACACGGTGCTGTTCAAGTGTACGGAAATTATTGTCAACGGTGCTTCACGTTATACGGCTGACGAGATTACAGAGGTATCCCGCATAAGAAAGGGAAACAACCTTCTGCACATCGACAAGAGCGAGGCAGAGGGAAAAATTGCAGAAAAACTGATTTATGTTGAAAAAGCGGAGGTATCGCTTTCGTTCCCGTCAAAGGTAGTTATCGACGTTGTGGAGGCGGAAAGATGGTTCTGCGTTACACAGCACGGCGTAACAGCATTGATTTCACGTGGCGGAAAGATACTGGAAAAGGGCAGTTTTACAGGCTATCCTGTTGTATCGGGATATGACCCTGAATCGTTTGAAACAGGCTCACGCCTGACCTCAAAGGACGAAACAAAGCAGAGCGTCCCTGTGGAGCTGCTTGAAATGGCTGAAAAGCTCGGGATAAAAAACATCGACAGCATTGACCTGACTGACAGATACGCAATTTCTATGAATGTTGACGGCAGAATACGACTTGAGCTTGGCTCAATGGCTAACATCGAGTCGAAATTCATTATCGCTAAAAAGCTGATTGATAATGAGATTTCTCCTACTGAAAGTGTTGTTATTCTGCTTACCAACCCCGAAAAGGTTGCCGTGCAGAACAATGTTTACCAGAAACCAGCTGAAACACCCGAAACATCTGACACCAGCACGGATTCTTCAGATAGTTCTCAGCCTGCTGATAACGGTGAAAATCCCGAAAATTCAAGCAATGCTGCCTGATTTTAGCGTAAATGCCTAAAAAGC
>JAZQBH010000242.1:0-6737 GCA_045545655.1 Oscillospiraceae bacterium | reverse complement strand
GAAGCAACTCTCTCTCAGATTAAGACCGTGCGTGACAGCTTTGACTCCGCTATGGAGGACGATTTCAATACCGCAGACGCTATTTCAAGTGTGTTTGAGCTTGTGCGTGTAATCAACACCGCTCTTACATCAGAGGAAATCACAAAGGGCGATGTTGAGGCATATCTGAATGAGTTTACAACCCTTACAGGCGTGCTTGGACTTATGTACAAGAACGACGACGAGATCCCCGCTGAGGTTATGTCGCTTGTTGAACAGCGTAAGGAAGCAAGAAAGGCAGAGGATTTTGCCCTTGCAGACCAGCTTCGTGACAAGATAACTGAGATGGGCTATGTTGTGGAAGAAACACGTCAGGGTACAATAATCAAGAAGGCATAAGCGAACAGAAAGGCATATTAAATGAAGTTTAAAAAGATAATTATTTCAGCACTGCTTGCAGCTGCAACACTGCTTACAGGCTGTTCAGACAATAATCCGACAAGTCAGGGAGGAAATGACAATATGGGAAGTGCAAATACAGAATTTCTCGGAAACACCGTTGAGGTTACACCTAAAGCAGGCGACCTTATAGCAAGCTTTGAGATTGAGGGCTTTGGCACAATTAAGGCTGTGCTTTTCCCTGAAGCAGCACCTGTAGGTGTTACAAATTTCCAGAAGCTGGCTGACTCCGGCTACTTCAAGGGACTTACAATTCACCGTGTAGTAAAGGATTTTATGATGCAGGGCGGTTCGCTTAACGGCGACGGTACAGGCGGCGATGCACTTGTAAACGATGGTTCGTTCGGTATTGAAACAAAGCAGAATGCACGTCATTTCTACGGTGCGCTTTGCTACGCAAATGCACAGGGACAGAACTCTACACAGTTCTATATCGTAAACAACAAAGAACCGCAGGATTTAGGCACATTTGACCTTGAAGCATACCGTAGTGCTGTTTCGCAGTATAAGGCCTACGCTCAACAATATGAAGCAATGGGCGCGTCTGATTATGCCGCATATTACTATTTCCAGGCAAATTATTATAACACTACTATTGAATGGGTAGAAAGCGCTTCTGAAGAAATCAAGGCACTTTACAAGGAAAAGGGCGGTACACCGTCACTTGATGGCAACTACACTGTTTTCGGACAGGTTTACGAGGGCTTTGACGTAATCGACGCTATTTCAGCTGTAAATGTTCAGGATAACGGCGGCGGAGAGATAAGCAAGCCCGTTCAGACCATCACAATCAAGGACGTTACCGTAACTGAATTTGCTGGATAAACAACAAGGGGGATTTCAGATGAAACTCAAAAAGGCTTTATTAAGCATAGGTCTTGCTGTGTGCTGTCTTGTTACTTCAGGCTGTAAGGGAAAGCAAGCGCCCGGAAACATCGGAAAAGATGTGATTTTCAACGACGGCGACCTGATTGCAGAAATTACCATTGAAAACTATGGCACGATAAAGGCAAAGCTGTTCCCCGAAATTGCACCGATGGCTGTTGAGAATTTCACCAAGCTTGCTGAAAACGGTTATTATGACGGATTGAAAATTCACCGTGTTGCAAAGGATATGTGCATTCAGGGCGGTTCGCTTAACGGCGATGGTACTGGCGGCACGGCAATAATCAATAAAGACGGCTATTTCGGCAATGAAATAAGCACTGACGCCCGCCATTTCTATGGTGCACTGTGCTATGCAAACCAGAATGGAATGAACACTTCTCAATTCTTCATTGTAAACAACAAAACTCCGCAGAATATAACCCAGTATGACCCTGCAGCAATTGCTGCAAAGGCGGCTGAGTTTACAGCTGAAAAGGAAGGTCTTGACGAGTTTGACCCCCGCCTTGAAGTTGTTACTGCACAGGAGGCTTATTACACTCACCTTTCTGAGATGATTTCCTCGGCTTCCGATGAGGTTATCGCAAAGTATGCTGAAACAGGCGGATATCCTCTGTGGGACGGTATGAACACGGTTTTCGGACAGGTTTATGAGGGATTTGATGTGCTTGAAAAAATTTCGGCGGTAGAACTTACCACAAACAATTTCGGTAAGGTTGACCGCCCGAAGACTGATGTAATCATCGAATCAGTTAAGATTGTGAAGTATGTTGCCCCCGAACCCGTTGAGGAAGAAGAGGACTCAAAATCCAAGAAAAAGAAGAAATAACAATCATCACCAAAAGTTATTTTATCGTATTGTAAGACAGGCACGCGGTTGATTTCCGTGTGCCTGTTTTTCATAAATTCTATGTTGTTATTAAACTTTTTCTGTTATAATGTGATTTTCTGAGTCTTATTATTCCGAAAATAGTTGATTTAAATCCCATTTTCGCAGCAAAGCATTAAGCTGAGTGTGGGAAATATTATGATGACTATATTCGTTGGGAAATAATTTGTCAGCATTTGTACTTGTTGTATCTGAAAACATAGCGCTAGTTTCTTGACAATTTTCGCCCTGAACATTATGCTCTCCATTATTAAAACAATTTATAATCGAGCCATTGCTCAATTTAATTTGTTTTGCATTAGCTATTTCTGTTTCGCTTTCAATAGTAAACTCACTATTATTTATTCTTTCAACAACTTTCTGATATGTCATATCTTGGTTCTCCTTATTATTTCAATATTAAAAAAAATAACCAATTTTGGTTTTTGCAGTTTTTTCAGTACACTGCAGCTTTTGGGTTGTATGTTTGAGCTTGTAAACGTTATAAAGCACTTTTCCTCAAGCTGAATTTAATTACTTTTTAGGCATAACCTTCGGGTTTGTGATAAGCGAACGGTCAGCGAAGCCGCTGTTATAACACAGACCGTGTTCAAGGTAATAATGTTGGTTATCTGAGCCAACGCAGTTAGTAATAACATAATTTCCGTCTACATTCTGAATGATTATTTCGTAGAAATTGTAGTTGCTTTCATCGTTCAGAAACTCAGCTGTAAGTGGTTCGTTAGAGCCTACATCTGCAAGCAGTTCCGCAAAATGTCCGATTATCCTGTCATCTTCCACATCATAACCGAGATACCACGTTTCCGCTGTGCCACGAGGACCGCCGCCACCCAAATAGCATATATATAATTCCCCATCAATTTCTCTGAAACCATAGTTGATAAAACCCCACGAATAGTTTATCATATCTATGTATTTATCATAAATACTGTTGTTGAACAGCCCTTTGAATTCAGAATAAGTTTTGAATTCATCGGAAACCACTTTATATCCAGAACAATTCAATTTATTAATTAACTCTTCATCACCCTTTTTATATGTAAGCTCGGTTTGGTCGCCATAGTAATAATTTCTCATCATTTTTTTGAGAGCGTCTGCTCGGTCAAGCACTATCTGTCCGCAGTCCAAAGAACGGTCGATTTTACCGCAGTTCTGCGGCGGGGTATAATTCTTAAAGTAAATTTCTGTGTAAAGTTCATTGTAAAGTTCAAAATATATGCGGTTATAAAGTTCTTCGTAAAGCTTCTCGTAGGTTTGGGCGTCAGCGTCTGTATTGCTTTCGTAATTTTCGTTTGTGCTACTTGATATATCCGAGCTTTCAGTAGATGCTGGCAAAGAATTTGAAGTGCCGATTGGCTCGCTTTTACTGCAAGAGCAAAGTAACAAGGAAAGTGCTGTGGCAAGTGTAAGATAATGGAATTTCTTCATAGTCTGTTCTCCTTATTGCTTGTATGTAATAATTTTATACCAGTCACTTAATTCTTGACCTCTAACAGCAGCTAATTGTATTACCCCTGCACGATTTTCATTTGTTGCACCATTTCCTATTCCCGTGGAAGGATTTCCGTCATTGTCACCATTGTACCAAGGGTCGATACCCACGAAATCATCAAAAGAATCAGCATATTTTCCGTCTATTGTTCCTGTGACTGTAACCCAATGTTCTTCGTGAACAGTTGTTTTAACCATTACGCTTCTTCCTGCTTTTAATTCGTTATTTATTGCCGAAATTACAACGTCATCGCTTCGGAAATCGTAATACTGTAACCCTTGATGAGCACCAGAAGTTATATTGTATGTATTGTCATCAATAAAATCATACACAGTATTATTCACCTTAATGCCCTCTAAATAATCCGTAAAACCAATTGTATCATCGGGCGTTACAGTTACCCCAGAGTTTATTGAAACCATAGTCGCTGTTGCAGTACGACCACACGAGTTTCTGCCATTGTTTGGAAGTTTTTGCCACCCTCCCGTCTGGCAGTAGAAACAATTGTTTATGCGAGACATCTCCTCAAAATATAAACGTGCCTCAGTGCCTCCGTTAATACTTGGCACGCCGGTAGCTGATAACAAAATGCCAGCTTTCTTTGCGGCGGCTCTTTTTATAACATCAAGACAAACGTTTGGTGTATTGGATGAATTTGTCTGTACAGCTGCTGTCTTTGATGTAAGAATTTGAGATTTTTGTGAGGTTGCCGTAACATCATCAAGTGTATAAACGCCTGTGTTTTCACTTGCATAGTTTCCTTTGGTAAATACATCTGAGTTTGTTTGAACGTCAATCCTTTGGTAATTTTTCATCTGTGTTGATGAAGCAGAGTTTGAAATCGAGTTGTGCATTACAGCAGCATTGCGTAATTGAAAAATGTAATTGGTTATTTCCATTTTGTTTCTCCTCATAAATAACTAAAGATTTAATATTTCTCTTGTCAAGAACATTTCCTTAACTGTTTTGTTTTTACCATAGCCTTATCCCGCCCTCAGATGAAAGCAGGATAAAACTACAGCAAGCTTTCGGGCTAAACCCGATTTTGTTTTGTTAAAGTGCAGTTGAAAAATCAACCTACTTCAACCTTTTTTTCCAAGCTGAATTTTTTTACTTTTTAGGCATAACCTTCGGGTTTGTGATAAGTGAACGGTCGGCAAAGTCACTGTTATAACAGAATTTAACCTTCGGTAAGCTCGTAGGAAACAAGTTCGGCTGAAAAATTAATCGGGCCATAAACTAGGCTGCCTATTCTTGGGTCTTTGATGGTAGCTTTCACTTTAATCATACCCTTTTCCTTTAATTCCGAAGGGAGTTTGTCCATAGGGAAATCCCTGAGATAAATACGTTCAGAATTAGAAACCATTCCAACTCCTTTCTCCTCGTCATATTTACAAGACGGCAATGGAGTTACGCCAGGGAATTTGCAATTATTATCATCTACCCAAAGGTAAACCCGGCCGATTCCTTCTTCTGGAAAATTAGCTCGTATATATTCCAAGTAGCCATTCAAGGTTATTTCTCCCTCTAGTCTGATTACTTGATAATCACATTTATATTCGTCTTTCGCTGTATCAGGTAAACTATTCTGTGAATATTCGGCACTCTTGACTTTCAGTCCGTTATCCAGAACATCGCCTGCCTTAACCTTGAACATCTCGCTTGGAGTAATTGCTGATTGATATTCTTTTGTTTTATCAGCGCTATTCAATTCGGGTTTTTCTGTAAAATAATATTGGTGTTCGTAAGTTATGAAAGCATAGTCAAAGGTTACTCTGTATATGTTATTATCGCCGCCACTCATAGTAACAATGTCAGACGGGATAATTTCGCTGCCATCAGGATTTGTAACGCCGTTTTTTTGTGCTACTGCCATAAAGTCATCCAGTACCCATCTGTTTTCATCGGTGACAGCTACTGCACGACCATCTCCAATAAAAACATCTTTATATCTTCCCTTTTCAACTGTGCTTTGTGATGACGTGTTGCTGTCAGAAGGCGTTGATGAATTTTCGGTCGTTGATGTACTGCTCTCCTGAGAACTTTCAGGCTCTGACGACACAGATGAGGAATTGTCGGTTGAATTGCTTGCATTCGGCAAACTGTTGTTCTCGGAAGATGTGTTTTGGTCACTGCACCCCGTAAGGCTAGTGAGTAAAAGTGCGGTTGCAAGGATTGCTGAAAGATGATTTTTCATAAACTACCCTTTCTAAAAAACTATTTAATCTCAACCTTGGGCTTTGGAGATAATGTTAAGCCCAAGATTGAGTTGTAATGTAATACAGTTGAAGTAAATTTAATCAACGTAATAATATAAATAAGGAAATCTTCTTGCAAACTCTGACCATGTATATGTTCTGTAGCTTACCAGACAATTTCCGCCATAATTTGCCTGACCAATAGTAATAGCATTATTATCTGCAGAAATAAAAGCAAGCGAGTGTTCTGACCTATATTTAGCTGTCGGTTTTGAATATTTTGTGTCAACTCTTATATGTGTTCCCATTGATAAATTTTTTAAATATGATTTAGCTGATGTTGCTGTCAGGCTTTGATTGTATGTTACTTTATAACCTCCACTGCGTGATGCATATTCAGTTCTTCCTTTAACACACTCAAAAACATATTTCGCAAATCCCATACATTGAACGCCACCATCATGCTCTTTACAATCGCATATATCCTTTAAGCAATCTATATCATTGTCATCGTGGCAAGTACAAGGCACGCCTGTGTTGTTAAAATATGAACCCTCAGGATATTCTGCCATTACTGTTGCCAATTTACTGTATTTATCTTCAATTGAATAAATTGCTCCCCAAACAACTTGTGAGTTAACAATAATTTCATCTAATTCATCGTAGCTGAGGGAATATTTGCTATAATAGCCAGTGGTTGGGTCGCAAAACCAAACGCATTCCGCAAGAGTATCAACACAAGTAGGTACTAAACAACGAACTCCACTTGCATTCTCAGTAAAGGCATTATTTTTAATTTGTATTACAGGAGTCCTATTCTCAATAAGTGAATCAG
>JAZQBH010000241.1:0-4722 GCA_045545655.1 Oscillospiraceae bacterium | reverse complement strand
CACAGAACGACATGGCTACGATCCGACTTCTATCGCAAGCATAATCCCAGCTGTAACGGAAACATTATGCTTTCCTGTCACAGCGTACACCGCAATCAGAACAAGCGCAACGCAGGTTGTCACCGCAGTAATCAGCGGAGCAAAGTTTGCATACCCGAACGGAGTAAGACTAAAATATGAGAAGGTCTGTCTGAACGGCTCGCCCTCGGGATTTGCAAAGTTCAGCACCGCCCCGAACGGCAACGCTTCAAGTATCACAGCAAGCACGGGCAGAATAAGATACAGAACACGCTTTTTCATCAGCTTTTTGTCGTATTCCCGCTGAACAGCGTCTGCCATTTTTCTGCGTTCTTCTTCGCTTGCGTTGGCAAAACGCTTTCTTTCTTCAATCTTTGCTTTTGTTTCTTCACTTGTATCCAATGTTACAATTGCTTTTGACCAATCAGGCATAACCGTTTACCTCCTTTGTTGATTTATAATAATTATACCACACTCAGATTGTATTTGCAATAGAAAATTTTATTACCATATTATCCCAAAAATATTCAACAGCTGATCACCTCCAACAAACACAAAGGTATCAGAACGGCAAAAAGATGCGGTGAAATCTTTATTTCTTTTTACAGGAAGTTTTTCCCATATCTGTAAATTTTTTGAAGAAAAAGCACTTGAAATATTTTACAATTTCTGGTAAAATATCATCAGACGGACGGACAAGCGATAAAACGCTGACGAAACGAGAAGGACATCATCGTTTCAGAAAATCAGCCGTCAACAATTAAGATTTAAAGACAAAACGGAGGACAACAAAATGAACAATCAGATTAAGGTACTTATCGGAAACGACTCGGCAGACTGCGGAATGGCCTGGGCAGGTGCACTGAAAAATGCAGGAATGTATGCAATCACACGCCGCTGCGACGGCAACTCGGTGCTGAATTCTATCAAAAGCGAAGCTCCCGACGCCGCAGTACTTGAAGCAAGAATGCCCTTCTGCGATGCAATTGAAGTTATCCGCAGACTTAAAGTGGAAAAGAAATACATACCAAACGTGCTTATCGTTTCCAACAACTCCGACCCTGAGCTTGAACGTGAGGCTGCCGCACTCGGCGCAGGCTTTGCCCTGAAGCCCATCGACCCGCAGTCGCTTGTGAACAGGATAAACCAGATGTGCGGAGTAGCCCAGAAATCAGCGGAAAGCAATCTCCCCAGCGAAACCGACCTTGAATTTGCGGTAACGGAGATTATTCATCAGGTTGGAATTCCAGCACACATCAAGGGTTATCACTATCTCAGAACTGCTATTATGCTCTCAGTGAATAACGACGAAATGATAAACAGCATCACAAAGCTGCTTTATCCCACTGTTGCAAAGCAGTATCAGACAACAAGCTCACGTGTAGAGCGTGCTATCCGCCACGCTATCGAAATTGCGTGGGACAGAGGAGATATCGACGTGCTGACAAACATATTCAGCTATACCGTTCACACAACCAAGGGAAAGCCTACCAATTCTGAATTTATCGCACTTATCGCCGACCATCTCCGTCTGAAATTCAAGCAGAAGGCAAACAAGGCACAGTATGCAGGCTCTTTCAGATAAAAACATCATAATTCCTCTATTCTGATATACTTATAAAAAATTTGTCAATATTTCAAAAAAGCCCTTTACAAACCGAAAAAAATATGATATAATATTGAATGTGTGATTTTTCACACAGAAGAATAATTCCAATTCACGGTTCTGAGGATTGCTTCAACTCCTGTCCCGCTTCTGTGAATTCGGAGAATACAGACAAAGGAGCTATTACTATGTTAAGAAAAGAAGAAAAGAACGCAGTTATCGAAGCTAACCGCACACACGCAACTGACACAGGTTCCCCTGAAGTTCAGATTGCAATTCTCACCAAGAGAATCAACGAGCTTACCGAGCATATGAAGGTTCACAAGAAGGACTTCCACTCCAACCGTGGACTTCTCAAGATGGTAGGCCGCAGAAGAAACCTTCTCAACTACCTTATGAAGAAGGATATCGAGCGCTACCGTGCAATCGTTGCAAAGCTGGGCTTGAGAAAGTAAGAACAAAAAATGGCGGTTGGCACCCCGTTGACAAATCTTCGGGGCTGTCAATCGCTATTTTTCAAACGGCGAGATGTTTGCAATAAACTGAGTCGGTCGGGATACGGCTGATTGAGTTTTTTGTAAACGTCCGTCGGAAAGTAAAAACGAAAGGAAAAGAAAACAATGTTTGAAAATTACAAGGTATTCAAAACAATGTTCGCAGGCAGAGAGCTTACTGTTGAAACAGGCAAGGTCTGCGGACTTGCAAACGGCTCTTGCTGGGTAAGATACGGCGAAACAGTTGTTATGGTAAACGTAACAGCTTCTGCAAAGCCCCGTGACGGAGTTGACTTCTTCCCCTTGTCCGTTGACTATGAGGAAAAGCTTTATGCAGTAGGTAAAATTCCCGGCGGATTTCTTAAGCGTGAGGGACGTCCTTCCGAAAAGGCTATCCTTACTTCCCGTGTAGTAGACCGTCCTATGCGTCCTCTCTTCCCTAAGGATATGAGAAACGACGTTGCTATCACAATGACAGTTCTCGCAGTTGACCCCGACTGCTCACCCGAAATTCTCGGTATGATCGGCGCTTCCATCGCAGTTACTATTTCCGATATTCCGTGGAACGGCCCTATCGGCGGTATCTCCGTTGGTCTTGTAGACGGCGAAATCGTGCTTATGCCGAACGCTGAACAGCGCCAGAAGTCCGACCTCAACCTTACAGTAGCTTCCTCCGAGAAGAAGGTTGTTATGATTGAGGCAGGCGCGAACGAAGTTCCCGACGACCTTATGTTCGACGCTATTATGAAGGGTCACGAGGAAATTGTAAACTCAATTATTCCATTCATCAAGGACATTCAAGCTCAGATTGGCAAGAAGAAGTTTGCATTTGAAAGCCAGGACGTAGACCACGATATGTTCGAGGCTATCTCCGATTTCGCAATCGAGAAGGTACGCTACGCAATGGATACAGACGACAAGAACATCCGTGAGGAGCGTCTTGCGCCCGTATACGACGAGGTACACGCTAAGTTTGATGAGCAGTATCCCGACAACATCGCAATGATTGACGAGTGTATGTACAAGCTGCAGAAGTTTGTTGTAAGACGCTGGCTGCTTGACGACGGCAAGCGTGTTGACGGACGTGCACTTGACCAGATGCGTCCTCTTGCTTCCGAGGTTGGCGTACTCCCCAGAGTACACGGCAGCGGCATCTTCACAAGAGGTCAGACTCAGGTTATGACAATCTGTACGCTCGGCCCTGTTTCTGATTCTCAGAAGCTTGAAGGTCTTGACGAGGAAGACGGCAAGCGTTATATGCACCACTACAACTTCCCTGCTTACTCAGTAGGCGAAACAAAGGCATCAAGAGGCCCCGGCCGTCGTGAAATCGGTCACGGTGCACTCGCTGAAAGAGCATTGCTGCCTGTTATCCCCCCTGTTGAAGAATTCCCATACGCAATCCGTCTTGTTTCTGAAGTTCTTTCTTCCAACGGCTCTACATCTCAGGGTTCTGTTTGTGGCTCTACACTTGCACTTATGGACGCTGGTGTGCCGATTAAGAAGCCTGTTGCTGGTATCTCCTGCGGACTTATCACCGAGGGCGAGCGCTGGATGACAATGGTTGACATTCAGGGTGTTGAGGACTTCTTCGGCGATATGGACTTCAAGGTTGCAGGTACTCACGAGGGTATCACAGCAATTCAGATGGACCTTAAGATTGACGGACTTACTCCCGAAATCATCAAGGACGCTTTCGCAAAGACACACAAGGCAAGAAACTACATTCTCGACGAGGTTATGCTCAAGGCTATCGACAAGCCCCGTGCAACCGTCGGAAAGTATGCGCCCAAGATGCTTACCACAAAGGTTCCTAACGATAAGATTTCTGATGTTATCGGCAAGGGCGGTAAGGTTATTCAGAAGCTCTGCGCTGACTTTGAGGTTAAGATTGACATTGACGACGAGGGCAATGTATTCATCTGCGGTCTTGATATGGACAAGGCAAACGCTTGCGTTCAGGTAATCCAGACTATCGTAAATCCTCCTGAAATCGGTGCAATCTACAAGGGCAAGGTTGTTCGCATTATGAACTTCGGCGCATTTGTAGAAATCGCTCCTGGCAAGGACGGAATGGTTCACATCTCCAAGCTTGAAAACCATCGTGTTGAAAAGGTTGAGGACGTTGTATCCATCGGCGATGAGATTATCGTTAAGGTAATGGAAATCGACAATCAGGGCAGAATTAACCTCTCCCGCAAGGACGCTCTCGCTGATATTGAAGAGGCAAAGAAAAAGCAGCAGGGCTAATTTAACTGTATAAAAGTATTGAAAGCCACTTTTGATTTTCTCAAAAGTGGCTTTTTGCTTATGGAGTTGATTTTTTGTTTCAACTATGTTATAATTAACTGAACAGAAAATAAGAATTTGGAGTTGTATTATGGAAGTACTATTTGCGTACGTTTACTTATGGTTGCTTGGATTTACCGACGGAAAACAATATTGTGATTGCCTTGATGAGTTGTTTTTAAATAGTACGAACGATAATTTGTTGCTTGATTTGGAATGTTGTACTGATGTAAAATCTACATTTGAAAGAATAAAGCGGTATTTTGACTACGAAACAAATGAATTCAACACTGATTTATTTGGAAAAACATTGTT
>JAZQBH010000240.1:0-2958 GCA_045545655.1 Oscillospiraceae bacterium | reverse complement strand
GGTATTCAGCTTGTGCCGAAACCTTTTTCAGTAGGTGCGAGAATAGAGCATCTTCAGGCGGATATTGATGAGGCTCTTTACGGAAAGTATGCTGGTCACCCGAATTTGCCGCCTGCGGAGTATGCATTGTCGTACCGTGATAACAGCAAGGACAGAGCAGTGT
Organism: Oscillospiraceae bacterium; assembly: GCA_045545655.1. Classification (GTDB taxonomy): domain Bacteria; phylum Bacillota; class Clostridia; order Oscillospirales; family Ruminococcaceae; genus CAG-115. Next base: position 2,795 of record JAZQBH010000240.1, on the reverse strand, counting down.
ACACATTCTGTATGTGCCCTGGAGGATTTGTTGTTGCGTCTGCAAGCGGCGACGGCACCATCGTTACAAACGGTATGAGCAACTTTGACAGAGCCGGAGCAAACGCAAACAGCGCCGTGCTGGTTTCGGTTTCACCTGATGATTTCGGAAAATCTCCGCTTAGCGGTGTTGACTTTATTCACAGGCTTGAAACAAAAGCATTTGAAATGGGTGCGAGAAAAGGTAAAAACGGCTCTGCACCCGCTATGCTTACAAGAGAGTTTATCAACGGAGGCAGCAGTTTTTCACTTGGTCGTGTAACTCCGACATACCCCCTTGGTGTTACACAAGCTGACCTCAGAGAGCTTTTCCCCGAATATGTAAACAACTTCCTCGCAGAGGGAATAAAGCGGTTTGACCGACAGATAAAAGGCTTTTCTGACAGCGATAGTATTCTTACCGCCATCGAAACACGCTCCTCCTCGCCTGTCAGAATTCCACGAAACGAACTGTTCACTGCCCTCAACTGTGATAATCTCTATCCCTGCGGCGAGGGTGCTGGCTATGCAGGCGGAATAATGTCTGCCGCTGTTGACGGAATTAAAACTGCAATTCGCATTATGGAGCGATTTGCTCCCTAATCCGACATTTTTTTAAAAATACTTGTAATTAGCGTTAATTTCTGCTATAATGTATAAGGGTGATTTTTGTGAAAAACTTTAATAATCTGATTGATATGGACGACTACACCGTTCCGCAGTGGAACGAAATAGTTGAACTTGGCGAAAAAATCAAGGATAATCCTGAAGAATATGCTCACTGCTGCAGTGGAAAAATTATGGCTACCTTGTTCTATGAGCCGTCAACACGCACACAGATGAGCTTTCAGGCGGCTATGATAAGACTCGGCGGCAGTGTGATAGGATTTGATAATCCCAGTAACTCATCTGTTGCTAAGGGTGAAAATCTTAAAGACACAATCAAGATTGTCAGCACATATTCTGATATTCTTGTTATGCGTCATTCTCTTGAGGGTTCTGCAAAGGCTGCCGCACTATGCGCAGACTGCCACGTTATCAACGCTGGCGACGGCGGACACCTGCACCCTACTCAGACTCTCACTGACTTACTTACTCTGAAATGTGAACTGGGTCATCTCGACAACCTTACCGTTGGCTTATGCGGCGACCTCAAAAACGGTAGAACAGTACACTCGCTGGTTAAGGCTTTGTCGTGCTATCCGAACAATAAATTTGTGCTTATTTCAACGCCAGACCTTGCACTTCCCTCCTACATCAAGGACGTAATCAAGGCACACGGAAGCACCTTTACAGAGGTTGCAACAATTGACGAGGCTATCCGTGATGTTGATATGCTGTATATGACGCGTATTCAGCGTGAACGTTTTGCAAGTCCTGAAGAATATGAAAAGCAGAAGGACGTTTATTGCCTTACAAAAGCAAAAATGCAGTATGCAAAGGAAGATATGATTGTAATGCACCCACTTCCACGTGTTAATGAAATTTCAGTGGACGTTGATGACGACCCTCGTGCGGCATACTTCCGTCAGGCAAACAACGGTATGTATGTACGAATGGCTTTAATCCTCTACACAATGACAAAAGAGCCGAAGGTTAAGCCGCTTCTTACAGGTGAAATCCATAATAATGTGTGCTGTACTAATCCGAAGTGCGTTACAAATACAGAAACCTATCTCCCTCACAGCTTTATCAACAGAGGTGACATTCTCACCTGCGAATACTGCGATGAAAGAATACTTCTGTAATTCACTTTAAGGAGTAATTTTATGACAAAGGCAATTTTTAGTACTCCAATCGGCGATGAATATGAAGTATCCGACCTGAACGCTTTGAAAAATGACATAATCGATAACTTTGATAAATACTGGATGCAAGGCAGCGGAGATGGATTTATAGATTATTATATCGACGGTGAAAAAATATCTACGCTTATGCTTGGCCCTAATATCGAGTATGGTCTGTATCTCCATATTATTGATTATACAAATAAAACAGACCTCTTGTCACTTTATGACAAATCAAGACTAGATGAGGTTGCTGAAACAGCAGATGAAATTTACGCTTCTGTCGGGTTGTTCTTACCGAAGGACAAGGCCTGGGAAGGCGTGAAGTATTTTCTTGAAACAGGAAAACCGCTTTCGGATATAACCTGGATAACACCCGATGATATTCCCGAAAACGGCAACTGGTAAAACTAAGGAGGAACACAAATGGATGACATTCAGGAATTAGTAGAAGAAATTTTGTGGGACGAGGTTTCAGAATACGTCGAGCAGATTAAGGAATTCAAAAAAATGATTTCCGATATTGGCTATATTGACCACGCCAAAGCTGACGAAGTTACCTGGTGCGAGGTTTTTGACACTGAAGAAATTATAGTCACTAAATATTCTGAGGACGAAGATAACGATGAAATACGCATTGAATTTGAAATGCCGTTTCTGCTGAGTGCGTGGAAAACCAAATCGAAAGAGCAACTCTTCCGTGTAACTGCTTACGCAAAAGGCAAAGCCGTTATTGATTCAGATGAAGAAGAGGTAAAAAAGATCTACAGCGTTAAATACACAGACGTTGAAGTTGACAGTGTATACTTATAAAATGAGAACACCCCGTGAAAAAGGCGTGCCGCCTTGGTCAATTCGTAACGAGTGTTGTTGCGAATACAGGTAGGCACTCGATAGTGAAAAAATTTCTTTTTCACTATCTTTCTAAATTCACGGGGTGAAGTTGTTTATAAGTATCAGAAAAGCGAAGATGTCTGCTGAAATTCAAACA
>JAZQBH010000239.1:0-9211 GCA_045545655.1 Oscillospiraceae bacterium | reverse complement strand
TATCATCAAAATACGCAGAACTTCCAATTATACTGCACAGCAAGGCGTTTATACGGATACTACTAAAACGAGAAAGTCACAGAGAACGCTGAAATTTCCGCAGGAAATAATGGATATGCTGAAAGAATACAAGGCTGAACAGGACGAGCAAGCTCTTAGATACGGTGATAAGTGGGTAGAAACAGACAGGCTCTATACAAAATGGAACGGTGAGCCGATGCAAAACGGCACACCTTATTTCTGGCTTGGTGAATTTTGTGAAAAGCACGATTTGCCATTTTATGGTCTACATAGTTTCAGACACTTATTTGCATCGCTTCTTGTAAACAACGGTGTAGATATTGTAACGGTATCGGGAGCATTAGGACACTCGACGGTTTCAACGACTACTAACGTTTATTGTCATATGATTGAAGATGCACAGGCGAAGGTTTCCGATGCTGTATCAAATGCCCTTAACTTTAACAGCAAAAAGCCGACTCCTGATGAGGAATCGGCATAAAAATCTTAGTATTATTGCATTTTCTGAAAATAAAGAACAAGTAAAGAACAAACGAGATTTTACGGTAAAATAAAAAACTCTCAAACGGCTATTTTAAGCCATTTGAGAGCAATGCTGATGGTGACCCGTACGGGAATCGAAAATCATCTTCTGATGAAACACCAGACACTCCATCAAAAGCATTTTCTCCTATTATAGTTACTGAAGAGGGAATAACTATCGTTTCAAGGGAAGTACAACCGTAAAAAGCCAACCCTTCTATTGTTGTTACTCCAATTGTTATTTCAGTCAGTTGTTTGCACTGTCAGAAAGCATACATGCCGATTGTTGTAACACCTTCTTCAATTATTACGGTAGTTATATTGTCTTTGTGCTCATACCAAGGAGCTTGCTTTTGGGAACCGATATTAGCGGTAGAATAATCCCACATAGCTTCACTACCGCTTATGATAAGAGTATTATCGCTGTCTAAAGACCAAGTCATGCTACTTTCATTGCCCTCTGCACCGCAAGTGCCGTTTGACACAATTTCTGCCGCACTTACGGTAATACCTAAACCAAGCTAGCTGAACGGTATGCCCGTTGTAAACGCTGACGCAATGGTCACCGCCGTAAGCACGGATAAGCCTTTCTTTAAAAATGTTTTCTTTGTCATAGTTCCTCCAGTCAGAGAGTATCTCTATACTAAACAACCTGAAAGACTTTCTATTACAGCGCTTGCAGGCAACAACAAACATTTTTACACAATGAAATTTCGAATAAGCGGCGATTAAATTTTACAACCTAAAAACTCAGAATGAAATTACTGAAATGCAGTTGGCAATGCCCTGGATTTAGCTGATTAGTCAAGCGTATATTCATTCATCGGGTCAAAGTCGGGGTAGTTTTTGTTTTTGAGTTCAAGCAGTGTCGCCATACAGTTTACAGCATTGTTTTCGTTTGCAACCTCTATGTAGTAGGTAAGCTGTGCGAGCGTTGCGTTTGAAATAATCTCCGTTGCAGATAGGTCGTCCTTGGCTATACGTTGGGCAATTGTCCATTTATCAAGCTGAGCGATTACGTGATTATTACTGCGTGTGAGTTTTTCAAGCTTGAAATTGCTGATTTTCACCTTTTCGGGAAGCTCGTGTCTGCCCCAATTCAAGAATTCGAAATCACAGCTGCAATCCGCCATACTGATTTCTATGTCGCCGTAATAATCATAGTCCTTTAAAATAATGCCATGCTTTTCAGCGCCACGCATATAGTTAAACGAAATTTCTGCATTGTCATAGCGGTCTGGTTTTATTGTGCTCACGTCTGTAACAGGCTCCCAAATCTGCATAAATGGCTGTTTAAGCTTGTTGTCGGTAAAATATTTCTGCCAGTTTTTGATGTCTGACGCAGTCATATCCATAGGGTGAGCGACTGCGATTTGTGTGCTATCGTCAATTGTGTAGGGATTTCCGTTAACGTCAATTGCTTTATCCCCGACAATGGTGAATGAAACCTTACCCTGACTCCACACAAGCAGACTTGCAATCTGACGGAGCAACGGATTTACAAGATATGCGTCTTTCCATTCCGTTGCCGCTTTTGTATCGCCGTTGAGGAACAACTCAAACAGCACGTCATATCGGGATTTTGCTATCTTTTTAATGGACTTCTTCATATCAGAGAAATCCTTGTTGGCTGAATTGTATTTCTCCTCATCCGCTCCCTTTTTAGGCAGACTCTTTACGACCTTGCCATCTGACGTTGTAATCAGGAAGGTGAGGTCGGGGAGCATTTTTGCTGTTACCGTCTGATTGCCGAGGTCGTAGACCTTTGTACCATCGGTAGCAAGTCCCACATCGGACAGGAAATTGTCACGGATAGCGTCAGCAGTAGTACTTCTTATTTTTGCGTAATCATCAAGCTGCTTTTGCTTATCGAAATACAGCATAGCCTCACGGGTATCGCTTAAAAGCAGACCGCCCCTTGCAATGATGATTTTCTTTCTTCCGTCACGACCGCCGTTTTCGCTGTACCAATCTGACCAGATTTTCATATTGCTCAGCACTTCAGCGATTTCCGAGCTGTCTGCAAATCGGCAAAGAGGAATGAGATATTCGGGATTAGTGCTTGTTCTGCTTTTTATCAGTTCAAGCAACTCGTTTTTGTCAAGCGCTCCGGCTACTTTATCTGCCGCCTCGTCGAAGTGGGTTTTTACGTATGCTGTTTTATATGCGCTTATGGTTTTGTGTGTGCCGTCCATTTGCGAAGTATAAGCGCCTATAACGAATGCGGCGGCTTCGGGCGAGCATACACCGCTGCCGTCAGCGTAGGCTATTCCTTTTTCCAATGACTTCAGCACGTCTGTAACTTCCTTGGAGCTTCTCCAGTTTTCGGCTACAAACCTCTCAATAGGATTGGAGTTGTTGTCATCAGTTGTGTCAGACTCCAATCTATGGATAAGCATCTGGTCTTGCAGAAGTTTTTTTACAGCCGACTTGCCGTTAGAGCAGTCTGAAAGTAGAGTGTAAATCTTCTTCGCAAGTTCCGTTGTAATTTTGTCGTTGAATTCTAAAATGAAAGACGCCGCTAAACCGCACTGCTTGGCAGAGGGCTTGTCATTAAGCAGATTTACTATTCTGCCGCCGATATCGGCCGCCTGTGCATTTGTAATAATCTTTTTGTACTCTGCAATCAAACCCTTACTCTGCCTTGTTGTAACCAGTATAAAACGTTCTTCGTCGGAAAGCCCCTGCCATACTTCTTCTGTAAGAATGTACTGCTTGAATGCTCCGTCCTTCATAAATTCTGACAAACGGAAAATGTCGCCGATAAGTCCTTTGGGATACTTCTTACCGAAGAAGTCCTTTAAAATAATCTGTTCCTTGCCTAAGTATTTGAACGAACTTATTGCCTTGCAATTAAAAAATGCCATTTTGCCGATTTCCGTTACGCTGTCGGGAATAATTACTTCACTAAGGCTTGAGCAACCACTGAAAACCTCCTCGCCGATTACGTTCACTTTATCAGGGATTGTTATTGATTCAAGACTTGAACACGATTGGAATGCACAATCCTGTATCTCTGTTACGCTGTCGGGAATTGTAATTGTATGAATGCTTTTACAGCCATAAAAAGTATCTTTTGGGATTTTATTTATTCCGTTTGGAATAGTTATTGTTTGAAGGCTTGAACAATAGGCGAATGCTCTGTAACCTATTTCTGTCACGCTATCAGGAATAGTTATTTCCTTAAGAGCCGAGCACGAATAAAATGCCCAATAACCAATTTTCGTCACGCTGTCGGGAATGTTTACACTTTCAAGATTTTTGCAGTAGCAGAATACTTCGTCGCCAATTACTGATACGCTGTCAGGGATAGTTACGCTCTTTATGTTCAGGTTATGATAGAATGCGTAGTTGCCGATTATCTTAATGCCACTAGGGATAATCACATCGGTATCATTTCCCTTATACGTATACAGAACGTTGTTTCCTACAACAACAAAATCGTTCTTATAGTTTGAAAGCCAAGGGGTATCACCAAAAGCCCCTTCGCCAATTTTCTCCAGACTGTCGGGGATATTTATTGTGTGAAGGCTAGTACAATTTCTGAATGCGTTATTGTCAATACTTGTCACGCTATCAGGGATAGTTATAGATTTAAGGCTTGTACAACCATTGAACGAGCCAGAGCCAATGGTTTTTACGCTATCGGGAATTGTTATATCGGTAAGACTTGTGCAATTGTAGAATGCAATCGAAGCAATATGCACCACGCTATCAGGAATGGTTACTGACTGAATTTTATCACAGTTGCTGAACGCACTTTTTCCAATTTCCGACACCCCATCGGGGATAACAACCTTCACAACCCCTGGTTCTTCTGTGTAATTTACCAGTACATTGTTTCTTATTACAAATCCCATAAATTCCTCCTAAAAAATTAAAGATTAAGATTGTCAAGTTCCATTTCTATTTCTTTCTGACGTTCGAAGAACAGCAGTTCCTTATTATGCCTGAAATACTCCTCACAGCCGAATTTGCCTATATAGGCTGAGGTGTGATAGTTTGCGGTAAGTTCGGTTACTATAATCAGCAGTTCCTGTCCGTTTTGGAATACCTCGTCACTAAAACGGAACATATTTGTAAGGCTTTCGCCTGACTTTGCAGATTGCAGTTTTAGTTCCGCTACACGCTTGTTGAAATCGTCCTTAACCAGTTTGAATGCTTCCTCTCCGTCGGAGATTTCACGGACAAGTTTTGCCTGATTTTCAAGTACGACAGCAGTTTCAAGAAGATTTTTCTGTGCACCGCTATCAAGTTTACCTGATTTTTTGCCATTCTCAATTTCTTTGCGTTTTGCGTCAGCATATTTCAGTAGTAATTCGCACGGACTACTATTGGAAGAGGTAACTTTAACCTTGAACTCTCTCAGTATTGGCATAAGTGTTTGTATCATATTATCCAGAGCGAGCACGTCTTTTGCTTGATTTGAAATACTGTCTAACATAAGCCCCACAAGTGAAAGCTTCTCGTCAAATCTTGCGTTTTTCGCACGTTGTTTAATCTCGTCCGTTGCCTTGCCGTCAAGTATTGAGGCTATCTGATAATCACTGCGATACTTATTGAACAGGTCGTAATATCCTGCAAAATCTGCGGCTATCTTTGGGTTTTGAATATACTGACTGATAAGTAACTTGTCAACCGTAATATCGCATTCCTCATAGAGCGAAATCATTCTGCTTAGGTCTTCCCAGCCTCGTGCGGTGACGAAGGTTTTTCCGTCAACGGTGGATTCAACCTTGTAGAAATTATTCTTCTTGATTTCGAGATATGTCATTATTGAGGGGTGAACAGATACTTTGTATGCGTACTCTTTCCAGCAGTCAAAATCAGGCTCTACATCTATGCGTTTAAGTCTGTCCCATGTTGCAATATCAAATTCACGGACAGATTTGTTATATTCGGGAGGATTGCCTGCTGTCACCACAATCCAGCCGTCTGGAACTCTGTGTCTGCCAAAAATCTTATACTGCAGGAATTGCAGCATTACGGGAGATAACGTTTCAGAAACACAGTTTATCTCATCAAGAAAAAGAATGCCTTCCTTTATATCAGTAGTTTCCATAAGGTCATACACAGACGCAATTATCTCGCTCATTGTGTACTCTGAAACATCATATTCCTCTCCGCCGTAGCTTTTGTGAACAATAAACGGAAGTCCCAGCGCACTCTGCCTTGTGTGGTGAGTCATAGAGTAGGAGAGCAGTCCCACGCCCATTTCAGCCGCTATCTGCTCCATAATCGCAGTTTTACCTATACCAGGAGCGCCCATAAGGAATACAGGACGTTGCTTTTCCACAGGAAGTTTATAGTTGCCTAATTCGTCCTTTTTGAAATAGGCGGTCATAGCATTTTTAATCTGTTGTTTTGCGTCTTTTATATTCATAGCATACCTCAAATTTCATTCTTCTGTAACACTAATTTTATCGCCCACACAGGCACATCGGGGTTGTTGTATTCATCGTCTATAAATACAAATGCCGTATTGTAATCAGGCTGACGGGCGGGGAAATCTCCGTAACCGTCGGTGAAATAAATTAGCCCCTTAAGATCTTTGTACTCGCCGATTTCTACAAGCGAATTCACATAACTGAACGCAGGTCTGAAGTCAGTACCGCCGAAGCCGTGAAGTTTCATATTGGCAATGTACTCGTCAAATTCTTCTTGTGAGGTTATCTTTACGTCCTCTTGAATTGCTGCGTCGCATTGGATTATGTGGAGGTTTATTTTGGCGAAGAAGCTCTCCTCGCTTTTGAGTATGTTATAGGTCTTTTGCACAAATTTCTGCACAAGTTCGCCTTGAACAGAGCCTGATGTGTCAATCACTATCGCAAATTCTCTGATACGCTTTACTTCCTTGTATTCAAGCGGCTCGATAAGCGGCATTCGGTCATACAATTGCATTCCGTAGGTGTAGAAGATATAGTCGAACTCATCATCGTTTATCTTCATAGCCTCGCCCATTACAGCGAATTTTTTCAGAAACTCTGTATAATCGTACCGTTCACGATTTATTGCGGTAAGGTTCTGCATAAAAGTTCCTGCGTTATTTCCGTGCTGTTTGCTAAAGGTTTCAAGGTCGGTCTGAACGCTCTCTGAAATGCCCTTCCATAAAGCAACCAGACTTTCGGCATAACCGTATTCAAATTCAAAGTTTTTGCTGTTTATATTACTTCCATCGCCATTACCATTGTCTATCCCAACTTCTGCGAAATTGCGATTGTACCAAATTGAATGGTCGTCATAGGAAAACAGTTTGCGCAGTTCATCAAGCCGACTTTCTGAAAAGTTACCGTCACGCAGATATGCATAAATTTTCTCTGCTGTGAGGAATTTCAGTTCCTCTTTCAGCTTTTCAGTTTCGGCTTTCAAATCTGCTTCAAAAGGGTGCGAAACGCTTGGAATTTGCAACTCGCATATCATACCTTCAATGGCGATATCACAAGCGAGATTCCACAATTCGTGATTTGTTGACGCTCCTACAAACCAATGCCTGAACACACAATGAAGCAGGCTGTGAAGATATAAACGTGGCGGCAGTTGTTTCGTAGATTTATATGCCTTCAGTATGAATATCGGGTCGTAGTACAGCTTTTCGCCGTCAGTGCCGATACTGCCCTCGTATTGTTCAAACTTCAACAGGCTTATTGCGGAATTCAAAAACCGCAAATTTACTGCCGATACATTTCTGGCGAGGTTCATCACTTCCTCAGCAAGGGAGTTGTATTTTTCGTTGTTCATAGTCCTCCGTCAATTGCACGCTTCAAATGGCGTTCAATAAGGGGCTTGCCCCGTCATTTAACGTGGCAAGGGTCGGCTATGCCGACCTACCATTCAGTAGGGGATTGTATCCCCTACTGAATGGTAAAATGCCCCGCCGCCTTGGGGGCGGGGCATTCTTGCCTAAGTTATAACTCATAAGAAAAAGGCTCTGTTTTATGCTGCGGAAAGTTTGAATTCTGATATTCCAGCAGCATAGCCTTTATTGATACATCATCTGTTTTTTCAATAAGCGGTAAAATTTTCTCGTATGGAATGAGTTTTTCTGATATCATATACTGCAACAGCCAGTTGTACTCAAAAGCTGTGTCATATAACTCTTGGAGATTGGATTTGATATACTCCTTATTGGAGTTCAAAACCTTTTCGTTATATTGCTCGCCTTTGAGATAAAATTTAGCAAAGCCTGTTATTGCATATAGTTGGAGTTTTTCGTGATTTGAAAGTGTAGAAATTGGAATATTTGGGATATATATTTCTGGGTTTTTACAATAGGCAAAAGCAAATTCATGTATTTCGTTTATACTGTCTGTAAGTATTGAAATTCTTACATTTGAAAGACCTGAAAATACTGATGTGCTAAGTTTTTTTATGGTTTTAGAAAACGTAATTGATTTAATGTTTGTGCACTCATTAAAAGCTCCAAAACTAATTTCCGATTCACAGTCAATTGTTATTGTTTGTAAATTGGGGCATTGGTTGAATGCCTGTTCATCAATAGTTATAACGTTGCAGAAAGTTGCTGGTGTATTCAAGTTGGGCTTTCCAATCAACATAGAGAATTTATCAAACAGGCTCTTGGGCTTTTCAATATGTTTGATAGTTATTGATTCAAGATTTCGGCATTGGTGAATAGCGTGTCTGTTTATCTTTCTGACAGTATCGGGAATGGTTATTGATTTAATGTTTCTTTTGCACGAGAACACATAACCCGTTATTTCTTTTGCTGTATCTGGAATTACAATATGCTCTTTTTCGCTTTTGCAGTAGACAAGTATACCGTTGATTACAATAAAATCATCTTTATAATTTTCAGCAAAATATGTATAGTCAAAAGCGTTGTATTCAATTGTTTTTACGGTTTGGGGAATAGTTATTGACACGAGTCTTGTGCAGCCTTCAAAGGCGTCACCACCAATTCTTGTTACACTGTTCGGAATTGTAATTGCTTTAAGGTTACTGCAACAGTAAAATGTTTGAGCATTAATTTCTGTAATACCATTAGGAATATTTACTGCATGGAGATTATGGCATTTTTCGAATGCACCACCTCCTATTTTCTTAACGCTTGAAGGGATATATAGTGAACCAAGCTTAACACATTTGCTGAATGCTCTTATACCAATCTCTGTTACACCGTCAGGAATGTTTATTGTGTTAAGATTTGAGCATTCTAGAAATGCAAAAGCACAAATTTTCGTCACACTGTCAGGTATGGTTACCGACAGAATGTCCGCACGCTTTTCAAATACAGAAAAACCAATTTTCTTGATGCCATAAGGTATAACAACATTTGGGTCATTTCCGTTATATTTTATTAGAATACCGTCACCCACGACAACAAATTTATCCTTTAATTTTTCAAACCATGGCGTATTGCAAAAAACGTAAGAATCGATTTCGGTTACATTATCGGAGAAGATTATTGATTCAAGGCTTGTACAATCCCAAAACAATGACGAATTGAGTTTTGTTACGCTATCAGGAATAACTATTGAAGTGAGATTTGTGCATTTGTGAAATGCCATGCTTCCAATTTCAGTTACGCTCTGCGGAATTGTAATTGACACAATGCTTCCGCACTTTTCGAATGCATAATTGTCAATTTTCTTCACCCCGTCAGGGATAACAACCTCAACAACGTCAGGTTCTTCTTCGTATTTTTTCAGTA
>JAZQBH010000238.1:0-13758 GCA_045545655.1 Oscillospiraceae bacterium | reverse complement strand
TTCGCTACTATGGCAAGGATTTGCTTGCGAGGGCATTCTGCCACGAAATAGACCATCTCAATGAAATTCTGTTCGAGGATAAGGTTATCGAATCGGTTGAGGACGAGGAAGAACAGGGGGTTGCAGAATGAGAATAGTATTTATGGGGACTCCCCATTTTGCTGAACACAGTCTTCGTGCGATTGTTGAGGCAGGCCACGAGATATGCGGCGTGTTCACCCAGCCCGATAAGCCCAGAAACAGAGGAAAACAGCTGGTGTGCACTCCCGTAAAGGAATATGCAGTTGAAAAGGGTTTTGACGTGTATCAGCCGTTATCCCTCAGAAAGGGCGATGACGCAGCGGAGTCACTTGCAAAACTGCGTGAGATAAACCCTGATGTTATCGTGGTTGCGGCGTATGGACAGATACTCCCGAAGGAAATTCTTGAATTGCCGAAGTTCGGCTGTGTGAACGTTCACGCGTCACTGCTGCCGAAGTACAGAGGTGCGGCGCCTATTCAGCGCTGTATCGAGGACGGCGAAACAAAGTCGGGTATCTGCATAATGCGTATGGAGGAGGGACTTGACACAGGCGACGTTATTGTTCGCCGTGAGGTTGAAATCCCCGGGGATATGACAGGCTCACAGCTGTGGGACAGCCTTTCACAGCTTGGCGGAGTTGCCTTGCTTGAGGCGCTTGCTCAGCTTGAAAACGGCACAGCGACCTACACAAAGCAGGAGGGTGAAACCTGTTACGCAAAGATGATTACCAAAGAAGAACTGAAAATCGACTTTACAAAATCTGCAAAGGCAGTGTATGACTTTATCCGTGCAATGGCAGATGTGCCGTGTGCATACACACTGCTTGAGGGTAAGCGATTGAAGGTGTTCCGTGCAAAACTTGACGAAAAAAAATCATCGCTTGCCGCAGGAACGGTCTGCGATACCAAGACATTCTCTGTTGTATGCGGCGACGGCAACTGCGTTGAATTCGCTGAGATACAGCCCGAAAACGGCAAGAGAATGGCGGTTGACGCATATTTAAGAGGAAAGAAAATAGCCGAGGGCACAGTTCTCGGTATCTGACAGATAAATTGAACGGAAGGAATTGAAATGGCAGACGCACGGTTTACTGTACTAAATTTACTGCTGAAAATGGAAAGCAGCAGCTCATATTCAAATATTCTGCTTGGTTCTGCTCTTGCTGAACAGGACTTGACAGACCGTGACAGAGCGTTTGCCTCTGCGCTGTTCTACGGTGTAACCGAGCGGAAAATGACGCTTGACTACATCATTGCTCAGAACAGCAAAGTTAAGCTCTCGAAAATTCAGCCTGAGGCACTGCAAATTCTCAGAATGGGTATATATCAGCTGATGTATATGCCATCTGTGCCCGACAGTGCGGCTGTGAACGAGTCGGTAAAGCTGTGCAAGCGAATGAAGCTGTTCGGGGCACAGGGGTTCGTAAACGGCTTGCTCAGAAGCTTTGCACGAAACGGAAAAATTGTGGATTACAGCTCGCTTGATACCGTAAGACGAATGTCGGTTGAATTTTCCTGTCCCGAATGGATTGCAAGCAAATTCACCAAAGAATACGGTGAGGAGAACGCTGTAAAGGCACTTAAAGCCTCAATCGGTGCGCCGCCTTTGTTCGCAAGGGTTAACACCACTAAAACGGACGAAGAAACCCTTGTGGCTATGCTGAAAAAAGAGGGAGTAAAAGCGTCTGTTTACGCAAAACTTCCTGGGTGTATACACCTTGAAAGCACGGGAGATATTGAAAAGCTGGAAAGCTTTAAGAACGGACTTTTCCATATTCAGGATATTTCAAGTCAGCTTTGCTGTCTTACTCTTCGTCCGATACTGAACGAAACGGTGCTGGATATCTGTGCCGCTCCGGGAGGAAAGACGTTCACTCTCGCAGAGCTAATGGGCAACCGTGGCAGAGTGATTTCAATGGACTTGTATGAACACCGTGTGGGACTTATTCAAAGCGGCGCTGAGCGGCTTGGACTTGATATAGTCGAGCCGAAAGTCAATAATGCCACAGTGTACAACAAGGATTTGCCTATGGCAGACCGTGTGCTGTGTGATGTGCCTTGTTCAGGACTTGGCGTTATACGAAGAAAACCCGAAATCAAGTACAAGAACGAGGGTGAGTTTGACGAACTTCCTGTGCTTCAGAAGCACATTCTTGAAGTGTCGGCGCAGTACGTAAAGGCGGGCGGAACGCTGGTGTATTCTACCTGCACACTGTCGAAAGCGGAGAACGAGGATGTGGTTACAGCGTTTGCGGCTGAACACCCCGAGTTTTCTCCGATTGTGCAGCCTGTGCCGTATGACGGTGCGGCGAACAGCTATATGCGTACTTATTTCCCCGACGAGGACGGCGGCGACGGATTTTTCACAGCTTCGTTCAGACGTATAAAGGATTGATATTCAGAGGTGGATTTTTTGGAAATGACAGCGGAAAAGACGGATATACTCTCTCTTACAAAAGCTGAACTTACAGAGCGGATTATTGCAATGGGCGAAAAGAAGTTCCGTGCGGAGCAGATTTACAACTGGCTGCATGTGAAAAGGGTAACCGACTTTTCGCAGATGAGCAATATTTCTGCGGCATTCCGCACAAAGCTTGAAGAGCTTTTCTTTATAAGACTGCTTAAGGTCAGAAGAAAGCTGATGAGCGAGATGGATAATACTGTAAAATATCTCTATGAGCTTCCCGACGGCGAATTTGTCGAATCGGTGCTTATGGAATACAAGCACGGCAACAGCCTGTGCATATCATCGCAGGTCGGCTGCAGAATGGGCTGCCGTTTCTGCGCTTCCACAATTGCGGGTTGGGTGAGAAACCTTGAGCCGAGCGAGCTGTTGGGGCAGATTTACGAAACCGAGCGTGACAGCGGCAGACACGTTGACAGCATAGTTATGATGGGAATAGGCGAGCCGCTCGATAATTTCGACAACGTGTTGAAATTTCTTGAAATACTCAACAGCGACGGCGACGGAATGAGCCTTCGTCACCTTTCGCTTTCTACCTGCGGTGTGGTTGACAAGATTTACAGGCTTGCAGAGCTGAAACTGGGAATTACTCTTTCAGTGTCGCTCCATTCGGCGAACAACAAAAAGCGGTCGGAGATAATGCCCATTAACCGCAGGTTCAATCTTGATACGCTGATGAAGGCGTGCGACGACTATTTCAAGGCAACAGGCCGCAGAATATCGTTTGAGTATTCGTTGATTGAGGGCGTAAACGACGACGACAAATCGGCAGAAGAGCTTATTTCACTGCTTGCAAAGAAAAACTGCCACGTAAACCTTATTCCGATAAACGAAATTGCAGAGCGTGATTTCAAGAAAAGCCGCTTTGCTCAGCGTTTTCAGAAAAAGCTTAATGACGCTGGAATAAACGCCACTATCCGAAGAACGCTTGGTGCGGATATAGACGCCGCCTGTGGTCAGCTAAGACGTGATAGTCTTAACAAGGATAAGGAATAAAACAGTTGACATCTGTCAACAAAGATATAGAAAAAGCCGACACGGACCGCATTCTGAAATGGTGCGGTAAGTCGCTTGTTGAAAAGGTTGTGTTATCTTGAAGATTTTTACAAAAACAGATATCGGGCTTGAACGCACTGAAAATCAGGACTGCGTGTGGGGAACAATGCTTACGAAAAATGCCTGTGCCGCCATTCTTTGTGATGGTATGGGCGGCGAAAGCGAGGGCGGCCTTGCAAGCAGACTTACTGTGGAAACTATTTCCCAGAGAATTTGCGAGAATTTCAATGAAAATATGGGAAGCAATTCGATAAGAAACCTTATGGTGACTGCTGCGGTTGCGGCAAACACTATGGTGTGGGATACTTCTCAGCTGCAGGTGCACGAGGTAATGGGTACAACGTGTGTTATTGCGATTGTGTTCAGGGGAATGGCACATATTCTGAATATCGGCGACTCCCGTGCGTATCATCTGTTTGCAGACGGCGACGACGACTGCATAAGACAGATTACCAAAGACCATTCGCACGTGCAGGAGCTGGTTGAACGTGGCGAAATTACCGAAGAACAGGCACGCACTCACCCTAGACGTAACAAGATTACCCGTGCAATCGGCGCAGAATCAACTGTTCTCCCTGATTACTTTGAACTGCCGCTTAACGAGGGCGATATGATTCTGATGTGCAGCGATGGCTTGTCGTCTTATGGTGATGATATGGATATTCTCGACATCTGCTTTGACAGCCGCCACAATGAGTGCTGTGATAAGCTTGTGGATTACGCAAACGGCAACGGCGGCAAGGATAACGTGTCGGTGGCAATTATTGTCAACGACTAAGCTGTGCGCACGTTGTCATCATTCACAAAAAAATGAACAGTTTTGTGATTTGTTTGGAGAAAAAATGGATTTACCGCATATTGCCTTGACTTTTGCGGTAAAGTGTGTTATTATGTACAGTGACTAATTATCACGTGGCGAATATAATTTTAAACTCAGATTTCATTTATCTTATTACTTCTGAATAACAAAACAAAGAAAAGGCGGTTTTATGGATAACAATATCGGAAAAAGACTTGATGGCCGTTATGAGCTGCTTGAGCTTATAGGCGTAGGTGGAATGGCTGATATCTACCGTGCCAATGATATCCAGGAGGACAGAATTGTTGCAGTTAAAATTCTGAAAACAGAATTTGCAGGCAGCGATGAGTTTCTCCGCCGTTTCCGTAATGAAAGCAAGGCAATTGCTCTGCTTTCACATCCGAATATCGTAAAGATATATGATGTAGGCTTTACGGATAAGGTGCAGTTTATTGTGATGGAATATGTCGATGGCATCACACTGACAGATTATATTGAGCAGCAGGGTGTGCTTAAATGGCGTGACGCTCTGCACTTTACTGTGCAGGTGCTTAAAGCGCTTCAGCACGCACACGACAGGGGAATTGTTCACCGTGATGTGAAAAGCTCGAATGTAATGCTGCTGCGTGACGGCACTATCAAGGTGATGGATTTCGGCATTGCACGCTTTAACCGTGAAAATAATATGACTGTGTCTGAAAAGACAATCGGTTCTGTACATTATATCAGCCCTGAACAGGCAAGAGGCGATATTACTGACGAGCGCAGTGATATTTATTCTGTGGGTGTTGCTCTCTACGAAATGCTGACAGGCAGAAAGCCCTTTGACGGCGATACTCCTGTTGCAATTGCGCTCAAGCATATGCAGAGCACTGCAAAGCGCCCTACTGAGCTTAACGAAACAATCCCCGAGGGAATGGAGCAGATTGTTCTTCGTGCTATGCAGAAGGACCCTGCTGCTCGTTATCAGACAGCTGGCGAGATGATAAACGACCTTGAGGAATTCAAGAAAAATCCGAGCATAGTGTTCAATTACAAGTATTCGTCCACAGACGGCACTTCAAAGTTTGCCGGCAGACCTAATCCTGTTATGGAGAAGGAGAGTCAGCGCCGCAGAAAGGCTGTCCGTGAGAATGAAGAGTTCGACGAGGACGCATTCTACGATGAGGACGATGACGATTATTTCGACGACGAGGACGAATACGCTGAAAGAAGAAGCCCGCTTATCCCCATTCTGTTTGCGGTTGGTGCGGCTTTTGTAATCGCAACTGTATTCCTCGTGCTGAAGCTTGTGGTAGACGCATTTGAACAGCCGAATGTGGATTCCAGCTACACCCAGTCTAACGGAATTGTGGTAACAGACGGCGAATTCGCTATGCCTAATCTCATCGGATATTCGTGGGAACAGGTAACAGCTATGTACGGTGGAGAAGGCTCTCCGATGAAGCTTGTGCCTCAGCAGGAATGGAGCGAAGTTCCTGTAAATCAGATATTCGAGCAGGACCAGCCCGAGGGCAGACGTGTAAAGGTAGGCACTACCGTTACAGTTAAGGTCAGCAAGGGTATCAGACGTGTTGAAATTCAGGATTTCACCAGCAGAAGCGAGTCTGCGGCTGAACAGCAGCTGCGCAAGGACGGCTTTGTTGTAACTAAGATATACGATTACGATGAAAGCGTACCCAAGGGACACGTTATCAGAACAACTCCTCCTGCACATGAACAGGCAGAGCAGGGCAGCACTGTTGTACTGGTTGTAAGTATCGGTCCGAAGAATAACTCAATGAAGATGCCTAAGCTTACCGATATGCCGTTAAGCGAGGCACTTGAAATCTGTAATCAGTATCACCTTGTTCCGATTACAAAGCAGGTTGCAAGCGAGCAGCCGAAGGATATGGTTCTCGGACAGAACATTGAAGTCGGCACGTTTGTTGACAGAAATACTGAAATTGAGCTTACAGTAAGTTCAGGCGAAATTCCCGAGCTTACTTCTACAATCAACCTTGCTCTCCCGATTGGTCTTGACGGACAGTTTGAATTTATGTATTATGTAGACGGAGTTCAGACTAAGAAGGAAGTACGTGATATCAGCATTACTGCCGCACGCAGTATCAAGTATGATATGACGGGCAAAACAGGCGAAAAGCATACCTTTGCGATTATAGTGCGTTCTGTTGAAACAGGCAGAGAGGCGCAGTATATCGAAATTGATGTTGACTTCTCAACCGACCCTCCGTCACAGACCGAAACCTTTAAGAGCAGTACAGTATTTGTAACTTTAACTCTTGACCTCGGTGAGTCAGACTAAATGGATTGAGGTAATTATGGTCAAGGGAGCTTTTGAAGGAATTATTACAAAGGCAGTCGGGGGCATCTACTATGTGGATGCCCTTGATGGCTATGAGGAGAATATAAAATGTGCGGCAAGGGGAATTTTCCGTAATCGTGGAATCAGCCCTTGTGCAGGCGACTATGTAACCGTAGAAACCGATGAAAACGCACAGCCGCTTATCACTGAGATACGTGAGCGGAAGAACTATCTTGTTCGTCCGCCGCTTGCAAATCTCGATATGATAGTTTTCGTGAACAGCACCGCAGAGCCTTCTGTAAACGGATTTATCCTCGATAAGCTGATTGCTATTGCAGACAGCAAGGATATTGAGCCTGTTGTGGTTTTTACAAAGATTGACTTGAAATCTGCGGCTGAATATCCCGCAATTTACAGTAAAATCGGGATAAAGGTGTGTACGGTAGACAACACCACTGGCGAGGGAGCAGACGCTGTACGTGAGATTATACGTGGAAAACTCTGTGCATTTATAGGAAACTCAGGCGTAGGAAAATCAAGTCTGCTGAATGTGCTGTATCCCGAACTCGGGCTTGAAACAGCTCACACCAGCAAAAAACTCGGACGTGGCAGACACACTACACGTCAGGTTGAGCTGTACAAAAAGGACGGCGCATACATCGCCGATACCCCTGGTTTTTCTACAGTAGACACGGAGCGTTACTGCAGACTCTCGAAGTATGAACTTGACGGTGCATTCAGAGAGTTCCGTCCGTTTATGGATAAGTGTGAGTTTTCTGACTGTGCACATATCAAGGAACGTGGCTGTGCAGTGCGTGAGGCTCTCACACAGGGAGAAATAGCTCAGCAGCGCTATGACAGCTATCTGAGAATGTACGAAGAAGCGTCAAAAATCAATGATTGGGAACTGAAATGAAAATTTGCTCAATAATATGCGGCGCACCCTGTAAAACCATTCAGAAAGAAAAGGTAGAGGGCTTGATAATCGCCGCAGACAAAGGACTGGATTATTGTCTGGCACAGGGGATTACCCCCGATTATGCTGTCGGCGACTTCGACAGTGCTGACAGTGCCGTGCCGAATGGAATAAAAACGGTTACTGTTCCGTCTGAAAAGGACGACACCGACACACATCTTGCGGTAAGTCTTGCTGTTGAATGTGGCTGCACTCAGTTCAGGTTTTTCTGTGCTGTCGGCGGCAGACTTGACCACACAATTGCAAATATACAGACATTGCTGGAGCTTAAAAGAAATAATATGAACGGCATACTCTATGGTGATACCTGTGAGGTATGCGTTGCCGCAGATGAAACTGTGACAATCCCGAAAAACGACGGATATCTCTCCGTTTTTGCGTTAAGCGAGCGTGCAGAAGTTTCTTTACGTGGCGTGAAATATCCGGTTGACCGTCACACGCTGACAAACACATTTCCGCTTGGCGTGAGCAACGAGGTGACAGATGAATCTGCTCAGGTAATTGTTCATAGCGGAGATGTGCTGATAATATCGGAGAAATCCGACAGGAAAAACACAGAATAGAAAAGTTACTGTAACAGGAGGTTATATGCTGATAACGTCGCTTTATCTTGCAACTTTTTTGATATCTGTAGTTCTTATAGGCAGACTTCTGGTAAGAAACAAGAATGTTGATTCTGCGGTTGTGGTTTTTGCAGTGTTGATTATGATAAATAATCTCGGCAGATTTCTTGTTTCTACATCAACAACTCTTGAGGTAGCGATACTTGCGAATAAAATATTGTATTTCGGCGGTTGTTATCTGCCTGTAATGCTTATTGTTGTGATGACAAATTTCTGCAAGATAAAAGTTCCGAAAATTGTAAGAATATTGTTTGTGCTTATCCCATCAATAATTTTCACAAGCGTTCTTACGATAGGATACAACGGACTGTACTATGAAAAAGTTGAACTTGCATTCGGAGATGGCTACAGCTATCTTGTCAAGGACTACGGACCGATGCACCCTTTGTTTATAATATACACGATATCGTGCTGTGTTATTTATATTGCGATAATTGCATATACGATTTTCAAAAAGAAGAATGTGTCGCTGAGAATGCTTATGCTGACAGGCGGACTTGGTGTTCTGGTTGCTTCAACGTATGTTTTCCAAAGCCTGCTGAAGTCAAAGTTTGAATGGGTGTCGGTAACATATCTTTTTGCAGTTGCTTTGCTTACAGCAATGGTAGAACGGTTGAATATGTTCGATATGTCAACCAACATTGCAAGGTCAGTAAAGCGTATTCAGGAAAATGGCTATATTGTTTTCGACAAAAAGAACAGATACATAAATTGTAATGAGCTTGTTCAGACTTTGTTTCCCGAGATAATAAGCTGGAAGCCTGATGAAATTCCTCCGTGGAGTGACACGGTGCTGTTCAATGATGTTGTAGCTTACTGCCTTGAAAATCCGAAGGAAATGCTGAACGGCGAACGCAAAAAGAGGATAACTCTTGATAAAAGATGCTTTGAACTGTCGTTGAGCGACATTTTCTTCAATAAGAAGAACGTTGGATATCTCATTGAATTGGTAGACTGCACTGCTGAAAAGCAATACCTTGAATCTGTTGAACGCTATAACAATGAACTTCAGGTGGAGGTTGAAAAGCAGACTGAAAATGTAGTGTACATCAAGGATATGATGGTGATGGGACTCGCAACAATGGTTGAAGGCAGAGATTCAAGCACGGGCGGTCACATCAGGCGTACAAGTAAGGTAGTTGAGGTTTTCTCTCGGAAGCTTCTCGAAAACGAGAAAGAACTGGGGTTAAGCGAGAGTTTTCTGAAAATGGTAGCAAAGGCTGCGCCGATGCACGATCTGGGAAAAATTGCTGTAAGGGACAGCATTCTTCAGAAACAGGGAAGATTTACTGATGAAGAATATGCTGAGATGAAAAAACACGCATCAGCTGGCGGAAAAATCGTTGATGAAATCCTTAACGGTGTTGAAGACGAGGAGTTCGTTGAAATCGCACGGAATGTTGCGAATTATCATCACGAAAAGTTTGACGGAACAGGCTATCCCTCGAATCTGAAGGGCGAGGAGATTCCGATTGAAGCACGTATTATGGCACTTGCAGATGTGTTTGACGCACTTGTAAGCAAACGCTGTTATAAGGAAGCATATTCTTATGATAAGGCTTTCTCGATAATAAGCGAATCGAGAGGGACGCACTTTGACGCTGAACTGTGCGATTACTTTATTGAATGCCGTGACCAGCTTGAAGAGTTGTACGATTCCTTTGACTAATTGCGGATTATAAAAAACGATTAAACGGAGCGATTTTCGCTCCGTTTTTTGTTCTAAAATTGCTCCCTTGATAATATACTTTACAAAACAGGACAATCTGGACAACTTGGACAATTTGGACAACCTGAACAACTCGGATATCAACAGGGAGGAATTACAAAATGACCGTAATGACCATAATGACAGTGTTTAAAATGAAGTTTTTTAACAAAATCCGTATAACACAGCCGATTGAGAGTGTTGCAGAAATTCGCCTCAGAGCAGGCAGACCGTGTGTAGCAGTGGATATCTATGGTAGAATGAGCGTGTGCTCAGATGTGTTTACAGCTGAGGATATCAACGAATGTTTCTCGGAAGTATGCCGTTATTCTCTGCACAGCTATCAGAGCGAGATAGCACAGGGCTTTATCACGCTTGACGGCGGACATCGTGTCGGAATTTGCGGCACAACGGTAAAAAACGGCGGTAAAATCGAATTTATCAAGAATGTGTCGGGGTTGAATATCCGTATTGCGAAAGAGGTTGTCGGTTGTTCGGACGAGCTGTATAACCGTTTGTTCTCCGTTGAGCCGTGCTCGCTTTTGCTCGGAGGAAAGCCACTCAGTGGTAAAACTACAATGCTCCGTGATCTTGCAAGAAAGCTTGGCGAGAAACATAGGGTAACCATTATAGACAGCAGAAATGAAATTTCAGCCTCGGTTGACAGTGTGCCGTCGCTTGATGTGGGGCTGAATACGGACGTGCTGTGCGGTTGTGAAAAATCCGAGGGAATAATGATGGCTCTGCGGTCTATGAGTCCCGAAATAATAATCTGCGACGAAATAGCCCACGACGAAGCGGCAGTTGAGGAGGCGTTGTTCTGCGGAGTAAAGGTTGTGTCATCGGTGCATAGCTCCAGTATAAATGATATGAGAAATCGCAGTCATATTGGCTTAGTTGTGCGGAATTTCGACTATATCGCACAACTGGGAAACCGCTTTGAAATAGCGGAAATAATCAAGGGCGGTGAGGCGGTGTGAGGGCTGCGGCGGCAATTCTGATAATGCTGTGCTGTTCAGCAGAGGGAATACGGCGCAGTCTGCTGATAAGAAAACGTGTTGAATTTCTGGACGGGCTTATTGAAATGCTGACTGAATTTGCAATAGAAATACGGTTTCGTGCGCCTACGCTCACTGAATTGCTGAAAAATCAAAGCAGTGACTTTGCAAAGCTTGTGAAGGAGCGCATAAAGCAAGGCGAGGCGATTCACGAAGCGTGGGAAAACGCTTGTAAACAATATCCTGCTGACAGGACAGAACTGGCTTTGTTAAGCGAATTTGGACGTGCTTTTGGCAACAGCGACACAGAAGGTGAGCTGAAACTACTGGGACTATATACACAGCGTTTCTCTGCTATCAGGGAAAAAGCGTTTTTGGAATGTTCCCGCAAAGCAAAGGCGTTTGCTCAGGTAGGAATGCTGTGCGGTGCTGCTGGGGCGATACTTGTATTGTAAGGTAAAAATAACGGTATGGAAATAGATCTGATTTTTAAAATCGCCGCAGTTGGCATAATTGTGGCACTTCTCAATCTGATACTCAAAAAAACCGACCACGATGAGCAGGTGGTAATGCTGAACGTTGCGGGGCTGATAATAGTGCTTATGATGATTGTTCCGGCACTTGAAGAATTACTGGAAACAATCCGCAATGTTTTCGGCTTATAGGGTGGCGGCTATGGATTTTCTGACTATCTGCGGATTTGGCATTGTGGCAGTGGTGCTGTGCGTGATAGTGCGACAGATAAAGCCCGACAGTGCGCTTGCAATAAGCATTGCGGCTGGGATTATCATTACCGCCGCTGTGCTGATTGCGATTGCTCCGTCGGTTTCGGCTTTAAGTCAGTTGTCTGAAAAGGCAGGGATTGACGAGGGGATTATCAAAGCTATGCTGAAAGCGTTGGCTGTGTGCTACATCACTACGCTCTGTGCGGACTGCGCCCGTGATGCAGGTGAAACCGCACTAGGCTCAAAGCTGGAGCTTGCAGGAAGAACCGCAATTGTTGTAATCTCATTGCCTGTGTTTACGTCCCTTGCGGATTTTGTTACAGATATGCTGAATCAGGGCGGTTAAGGCGGTTTTCTGAGAGGTATAGGAATGAAAAAAATAGTTGGAATTATAATCGCACTCATTTTGTTTGCTTGTCCGATTACGGGAATGTGTGAAAGCGTTCAAGGCGTTCAAGGTGTTGAAAGTATTCAAGGTTCTGACAGCACTGATGACGTTGACTTCGATTTCGGCACGGAGGAGATTGCCGAGGCACTACCATCGGATACAGCAGAGCAGCTTGAAAACAGCGGAATTACTCCCGATAATTCGGGGGCGGCAAATATCACGTTTCAGGGCGTTCTTCAGCAATTGTGGGAACTGCTGAAGAACCGCTCTGTTAAGCCAATTCGGTTGTTTTGTTCGCTGTTTTCGGTCACTGTGTTGTGCGTGATTGCTCAGACGCTTACTCAACAGGGAAATCTGAAAGGGGTTTTTTCAACGGTGGGAGCACTTTGCGGCGCAGGAATAGCCGCCGCTGCTGTGGGCGAGATACTCGAAGAAACGCTGACCGTACTCAGCACTGTGGCGAACTTCACGGCGGTATTTATCCCGATTTTTACGGCAATTGCGGCGGCGATGGGCAAGGTGACTTCCGCTTTTGCAGTGAATTCAAGTGTTGTTGCAGCTACACAGCTGTTTTCGCAGATTGCGGCAAATCTGCTTGCGCCGATGTGTTCGGTTATTCTAGGAATTTCGGCGGCATCGGCTGCCGACCCACAGCTGAATCTCGATAAAATCGGCGGTGTTGTGCGGAAAATAGCCGTATGGGGATTAACGCTTATTATGACGATTTTTACGAGCGTGCTGTCCGTTCAGACAGTAGTTACTTCGGCGGCAGATAACTCAGCGATTAAAGCGGCAAAGTTTGTGGTGGCACAGGGAGTTCCATTTGTCGGCGGAACTATTTCCGACGCTGTGAATATGGTAAGCGGCGGCTTGTCTATGCTGAAAGGGAGCGTCGGCACTTACGGAATAATCGGTGCGGCGGCGATTATTCTGCCGTCGCTTGCGACATTATTCTGCTATCGTGCGGCACTGTGGCTTGCAGAATACTCCGCAGAGGTGTTCGGGCAAAGTCAGCTTGCAGGACTTTATAAAAGCTGTGGTTCAGTGATGTCGATTATAACGGCGGTGGCAGTGTGCTTTCTTGTGCTGAATGTGGTGGCAGTGCTGATACTGCTTTCTGTAACAGGGACGGTGTAAAATGAAATTTCTCTCGATAGTGTGCTTAAGTGCGATTGCAACAGCAATTTTCAAACTGCTGATCCCCGAAAATAAACTGAAAAATCAGATGACGGCACTTGCGGCAGGCGCTTTTCTTCTCACGGTAATTACAGCGGCGTCTGGTGCGGAGTTTGATTTCAGCCTTGAAAACGAAACGGTGTACGAAAGTGAAAAATTCGTTCAGGTGAATGACGAGGTGAATGAGGCTTTGCGCAGAAAAATCTGCGATGATATGTCGCATAAGGTGAATAATCTGTTGAATGAACAGGGAATTTACCCCGAAGAAATTCACATAATCGTTAATATTTCAGATTTGTACAGCATAAATATTACACAAGTAAAGCTTGTGCTTAATTCACAGGACTATGTTGCTGAAAAAGCGGTCGAAATTCTGTCGGCACAGCTTTCAAAGGATATTGAAATCACTACTCAGCTGAAATCAGAATGACAGGCTGTAAGTAAGATGTGGAAAAGGGGTTTGCAATGGCTTTAAATACGGCTTTCAGAACAAATTTTGCTGAACGTGTGAAATCTTTT
>JAZQBH010000237.1:0-5452 GCA_045545655.1 Oscillospiraceae bacterium | reverse complement strand
GTGCTGAACGTTCTTCTTCAGATACTGGAGGACGGACGGCTTACCGCCTCAGACGGCAGAACAGCTGATTTCAGAAACACCATCGTGATTATGACAGGCAACATCGGCGCAAATGAGCTCAGCCGCAGTTATGTAGGCTTCGGCAGTGCAAGGGGCGAAGCGGCAGACGTTATGAAAACGCTTAAAAAGCAGTTCCGACCGGAACTGCTTTCAAGAATTGACAACGTGGTTGTGTTTGAGCGGCTGAACAAGAAAAATCTTGAAAAGGTATGCCGCAAAATGCTCAGTGCAGTTTCGGGACGAGCCGCTCAGCGTGGGATAGAGCTGTCGTTTGACGAAATCACGCCGAAACAGCTGTGCGAATCTGTACAGGCAGAGGACGCAGGCGCACGTCCTCTGCGGCACAAAATAACCTGCGAGATTGAAGATATGCTGTCGAAACATATCGTGTCGGGCGAGCTTAGTGAAAATTCAAGGGCAGAGGTAGTGTTTGAGGACAACGCTTTCCGTCTGCGTATGCTCAACCGTCAGTGAGGGCATTTGCTTCGTCAAGCATTGTCTGGGCGAACACGGCATATCCTCTTGTAGGGTCGTTTACAAAAACGTGGGTGACCGCTCCGATAAGCCGCCCGTTCTGCGTAATCGGACTGCCGCTCATTCCGCATACAATGCCGCCTGTCAGCGACAGCAGTTCTTCGTCTGTAATGCGGATTGTAAGCGCCTTGGAACCGTTTGTGTCAAAGAAGTTTATCCGCTCGATTTCAACGGAGTAGGCTTTGGGTTCGGTGCCGTCTGCGGTGGTGATGATTTCCGCTTTGCCGATTTTAACTTCGCTTTTCAGTGCAACGGGGATATAGTCCTGTGATAGATCAAGGCTGTCGGAATACTCCTCTGAAAGCGTTCCGAATACTCCCACGGACGTGTTTGCGGTGATACTGCCTATATCGGAATCGGGGGTGATAAGTCCGCACAGCTCGCCTGTGCTGCCCTCTTTTCCCTTGATTACGTCGTAGATTTCGGCTGTGGTGATTTCCCCCGAGCCTAAGGGAACGGCACTGCCTGTTGTAACGTCGCTTACGGAATGACCTAGTCCTGCGAAGGTGCGGTTATCGGGGTTGCAGAACGTAAGCGTGCCTATGCCTGCGGCACTGTCACGGACGAACGCTCCTATTTTCAGAAAGCCGTTCTCACTCTGAGGAGTAAGTCGGACAAGGATTTCTGCGTCATTGCGCCTCAGCAGGATTTTCGTCCGTGAGGACATCTGAATGGCGGCAGCAAGCTGTGCGTTGGTGTCTACCGCCTGTCCGTTCACGATTGAGATGACGTCGCCTGCTTTTATACCTGCTCGCTGTGCGGGGGAGTTTTCGGCAACGGAGATTACCATTACCCCCTCAGAGCGCATTTTAATCCCGAACGGACTGCCGCCTACGACAACCATTGTTCTTTCGCCGCACTGAGCCGCCGCGGCATTTATATCTGAAAGAGGGTACGCAAGGAACGCTGAACAGATAACAGCATAAACTGCCATTATCAGAGCCAAAGTGCCCTCAGATGATTTTTTAAGCATAATTTTCATTGTATGTTTCGCCTTTCGTAAAGAGGTTAAGGGGTTTGTGAGCTGATGTGTCATCGGATTAACGTTTTGTTTTTGCGAATGTCTGACAATTGCGTGGGTGAAATCGGATTTCTCCGGACACGTTTTATTTTTCACGGATATCTGCGTGATTATGATTTGAAAATATCGGCGAGAACGTTTTGCAATTCCGTAAAAATTTCGGAGATAGTATCGCAGTAAAGCCGTTTTCCTGCAACTGGAAAATATCCCCTTGACTTTTTATGAGAAAAGAGGTATAATATTTATAAGTGTTTTTCCTGACTGAAAACCGTCGGGAATAAATTGTTCGGCGGCGTTTTTACAAACGTCAGCGGCACGCTTTCAATGCAGATGGAACTTTTTGGCTCATTTTTTTATCAGACCCATTTGCCGTGCCGCAGTCAGTCGGCGGCAGTTCTGCCGATTGTACATAACTAAGCAGAAAATCAAATAGGAAACCTGTGCGGTGCGTGCGTGGTTGCTTCAACTGCGTACTGCTATATCTATGCTGATTTTGCAGTGGTATAGGCTTTTGCCGTATGTTAAGGTTTCGTTAAGAAAGGATAATATATGGCATTATTGATTAATGGAAAAGACAACTCCGAAAAGGAAAAGACATTCAGAAAAAAGAGCGGCACAGCACGTCCTGCTGTTCCTCCGAAGTCACGCCGCAAGGCTTCTGTTCCTGTGCTGAAGGGAAACGCAGAAAAGTCCCTGACCGAAAAACGTCCCGTACTTGGCAGAGGCACAAAATCACAGCCTTTTGCAAAGCGTGAAAACCGCTCTACACCCGTGCGTTTTGCGGCTCTGGGCGGACTTGGTGAAATCGGAAAAAACCTGTATGTTTACGAGTGTGCAAACGATATGTTCATTGTTGATTGCGGACTTGCATTCCCCGATGAGGAAATGTTCGGCGTAGACCTTGTTGTCCCCGATTTCACATACCTTGAAAAGAACAGGGACAAGTTCAGAGGTATCGTTATCACTCACGGACACGAGGACCACATCGGCGCACTGCCTTATCTGCTCAAGAAAATCAACGTGCCGATTTACGGCACAAGACTTACCCTCGGTCTTGTAGAGGGTAAGCTGAAGGAACACGGACTTATGAGCACAGCTCAGCTGAACGTTGTTCAGCCCCGTCAGAATGTGCGTATGGGCTGTATGTCGGTTGAGTTTATCCGTGTAAACCACTCTATCCCCGATTCCTGTGCAGTGGCGGTTCATACTCCTGCGGGAATATTTGTCCACACGGGAGATTTCAAGGTAGACTACACTCCCATCGAGGGCGGTATCATCGACCTTGCAAGATTCGGCGAGCTTGGCAACAAGGGCGTTGTAGCCCTTATGTGCGAAAGTACAAACGTTGAGCGCCCTGGATATACCAAGAGCGAAAGCTCAGTCGGTCAGAGCTTCAGAGGATTGTTCGACAAGGCAGAGGGCCGCAGACTTATCATTGCAACCTTCTCGAGTAATATACACCGTATCCAGCAGATTATCGACGAGGCGGTAAAGCACGGCAGACGTGTTGCGATTTCTGGCAGAAGTATGACCAACGTTATCGCAAAGGCTGTTGAGCTTAACTATATCCGTATGCCTGAAAACACACTGATTGACATTGACGCTGTAAAGGGTTGCGACCCCGCACAGATTGTAATTGTAACAACAGGAAGCCAGGGCGAGCCGCTTTCTGCGCTTTCGAGAATGGCAAGCGGCGACCACCGTCAGGTGACGATTACCCCCAATGACGTAATCATCATTTCCGCAACGCCTATCCCTGGTAACGAAAAGCTGGTTACAAAGGTTGTAAACGAGCTGATGAAGCAGGGTGCAGAGGTTATATACGAGAGTATGTACGAGGTGCACGTTTCGGGTCACGCTTGTCAGGAAGAACTGAAGCTGATGATGGCGCTTACAAAGCCGAAATTCGTTGTGCCTATCCACGGCGAGTTCAAGCACCTGAAAAAGCTGAGTGCGCTTGCCGCAGGAATGGGTATCCCCGAGGAGAATACATTTGTGGCAGGTCTTGGCGACGTGCTGGAAACAGATGGCGTGGATATGAAGTTTGCAGGCACAGTGCCCAGCGGCAAGGTGCTGGTTGACGGAATTGGCGTGGGCGACGTGGGAAGCGTTGTTCTGCGTGACAGAAAGCATCTGGCAGAGGACGGCGTTATGATTATCGTCGCAACAATGGACCGTGAAAGCGGCCGTGTTGTGTCTGGCCCTGATATCGTGTCGAGAGGTTTTGTATACGTCCGTGAGAGCGAGGCGCTTATGGACGAGGCTAAACAGCTTATGAAAAACGTTATGGACAGATGCTATGTGCGCAATATCCGAGAGTGGGGCAATATCAAGTCTGAAATGCGTGACGCCCTCTCGGATTTCATCTACAAGGAAACAAAGCGCAGTCCTATGATTCTGCCAATTATTATGGAAATCTGATTTATTCTGACTTGCAAATTTAACGGAATACAGCACGGAGGTGTACGGATTGAGAAACTTCTATAAAAGCAACGCACTGCTGGCGGCTATCGGCGTGCTGATTGTAATATTGATTGGTATAGACGTGTATGTGTTCCGTACAGAGCCTGTGATATTCTGGATATCACTGCCGTTTTTGCTGGGTATTTCGGGTCTTACACTCGGAAAACTGCTTCAGATAAGGCAGAGCGAGTATCGCTACTTTGAGCGGCTGTCGGAGGAAATCCGCAACGCAAGCTCAATGTCGCTGTCGAAATTCCCCCTGCCTGTGTGCATTGTGGACGACGGCAGAAGCGTTATCTGGAGCAACGAAAGGTTCAATACCGCCTTTTTCCGTCCGAGCGAGGACAACGTCACTATCGACGCTGTAACGGATATGCCGCTTGAGTTGTTCGGCACAGACGGCAGAGAGCTGAAATTCGGCGAAAGCTGGTACAGAGTGTATTCCTCTACTCACCAATACACACTGGAGGATAAAACCGCAAGAACAGCAAACACAGCGGCGGTTACGGAAACATTTTCAATGCTCATTTTCCGTGACATCACGGATTACAAAATGCTCCGACACACCTACAACATCACCCGACCAATCGTAATGATTGTAATGGTTGACAACTACGAGGAGCTGCTGTCTGGCGCAAAGGAAAGTGAACGTGCCTACGTTACCATTCAGGTAGACAGGCTGATTGAAGAATATTTCGCAGAGAAAAAAGCGGTTCTTCAGAAAATCTCGGTTGATAAGTTTCTTATCGTGCTTGAACAGCAGTATCTTGACGAGATGATTGAAGACAAGATGGCGCTGATTAACAAGGCGCACGAAATTATCGTGCGTGAGCGAGCGGCGGTTACGCTGTCAATCGGCGTTGGTACTACCGCTTCGTCGCTTGCAGAGGGCGAACGCTTCGCAAGCGATATGCTCAGCAAGGCGCTTGAGCGTGGCGGCGACCAGGCACTGGTTAAAACCGCCAACGGCTTCAATACCTTCGGTGCGATTTCACCCGGTCGTGAGCGTACTGGTAAGGTTAAAATCCGTCTTGCGGCGGAGGAAATCAAAAACCTTGTCGGAACTGCGGATACAGTGTACATAATGGGACACTCGTTCGGCGACTTCGACAGTGCAGGCTCTGCGATAGGTCTTACCTGTGCCATCAGACGACTGGGCGTGCCTGCGTATACTGTGGCGAAATTCCACGATCCGAAAAAGACAAACGCAAAGGATTTGTTCGACCGCTTTGAGGACTACGACACCCCCGTGGCAATCGAGCCCGAAGAGGCTGAACGCTTTATCACCGACCGCTCGGTGCTTATCATAGTTGACACACATATTCTTAAAAAGCTGGAGTCCCCCGAGCTTTATGAAAAGGCAGACAAGAACCG
>JAZQBH010000236.1:0-8532 GCA_045545655.1 Oscillospiraceae bacterium | reverse complement strand
GTAAAATTCGAGGGACTTAACGTAGGCGGCTCTATCAAAACCCGAACAGCCTACAATATGATAATCACCGCCGAGCGTGAGGGTCTTATCAACAGCGATACCATTATCGTTGAGCCTACCAGTGGCAATCAGGGAATAGGTCTTGCGCTTGTAGGCGCAGTGCGTGGTTATAAGACGGTTATCATTATGCCCGACTCTGTAAGCTGTGAACGCAGAATGCTCGTTCAGCACTACGGTGCAGAGGTAAAGCTTGTCCACGACGACGGCAATATCGGCGAATGTATCGAAGAATGCGTGCGTATGGCACAGCGTATGAAGGAAGAAAACCCCAACGTCTACATTCCTCAGCAGTTTGAAAACAGAGCAAATCCCCTTGTACATAAGCACCACACAGGTCTTGAAATTCTTGAACAGGCTGGTAAGGAAATCCACGGCTTCTGCTCGGGAATAGGCACAGGCGGCACTCTGAGCGGTATCGGCGAAACACTTAAAGCACAGAACCCCGATATCGAGATATGGGCGGTAGAGCCGCAGAACGCCGCTATTCTTGCGGGCGGCACTATCGGCACTCACCTTCAGATGGGCATAGGCGACGGAATTATCCCGAAAAACCTCAACCAGAACATCTACAGCCACGTTTACATCGTCACCGACGAAGAGGCTATCCAGACCGCCAAGGACCTTGCACGTCTTGAGGGACTTATGTGCGGTATTTCCGCTGGTACAAACGTAGCCGCCGCAAAACAGCTTGCTAAAAAGCTCGGCAAGGGCAAGACTGTCGTGACAGTACTCCCCGACACAGCGGAGCGTTACTTTTCCACTCCCCTCTTTGAAGGCGATTAATCAATAGGTTGGCGATAAAGCACCATCTGCGTTGTCAACTGCCCATCGGCAGGCACAAAGCCTAGTCCGATGGGCAGTTTCCTAGCATCTGGCACTTTCTCGCCAGCCTATTATAGTTTTTGACAATCAAGGGACGCACCTTTGCGGTGCTGCCCTTTTTTGTAAAATCACTGCTAAAACATATCAACGAGCTGTCATATTTCTCATTGAAGGAGTTTGAAATAATCGTTCGAGGTGTCATAGAAATCGTCAGGAGGGTCGTTTTTATGAGCGTCCTCATAAGCAATCTGCTGTCTTTCTTCGGGGGTTGCGTTTCTGAATTTTTCATCGGCAAATCTTTTTTGTTTTTCCGTTTCAGAGTCTTTTACAGAAACGCCGACAACCTGTGCGTTGCTCAGATCGTATTTCTTATCTGCCATATCTGTTACCTCAATTTAATACATCTTGATAAGCTCTTTATACATATCAGTGTAAACCTTAGCGGAAGCGTCCCACGAGAAGTCCATTGCCATTGCACGCTTTACCATCTTGTTCCACGAATCACGGTGTGTAAAGAACGTGGTCTTTGCGTAGTTTATCGTATTCAGCAGCAGACCTGCGTCATATCTGTCAAACGAGAAGCCTGTGCCTGTTTCGGAATACTCGTTGTACGGCTGAACAGTGTCCTTAAGTCCGCCTGTTTCACGCACAATCGGCAGTGTGCCGTATCTCATAGCCATAAGCTGTGTAAGTCCGCACGGCTCAAATCGTGAGGGAACAAGCATTGCGTCAGACGCGGCAAACACCTTATGCGCACGCTCATCGGAATACATAATATTTGCGCTCACCTGTCCCTTGTGGGTCTTTTCAAGATTGCGGAACATATCCTCATACTGCGGCTCGCCTGTGCCGATAAGGATAAACTGCGTATGCTCGTCAAGAACATTGTTGATGATGGCGTTCACGAGGTCAAGACCCTTCTGGTCGGTAAGACGTGAGATAAGCGAAATCACAAACTTATTTTCGTCAACGTCAAGCCCAAGCTCCTTCTGGATGCCCAGCTTGTTCGCCTTCTTGCCCGAAAGCACTGTGCGGGAGGTGTAGGTCTTGAAGGTCTGTTTATCTGTGGAAGGATTGTAAACCTCTGTGTCAATGCCGTTTACAATTCCACGCAGCTTGCGTGAATAGTAGGAGGTAACTCCCTCAAGGGACTCACCATATTCGTGTGTTTTGATTTCCTCTGCGTATGTACGGCTGACGGTTGTAACCATATCTGAGAAAACAATACCGCCCTTGAGCATATTGCCGTCCCTGCCCTGACAAATTCCACGGTAGTCGAACACATAGTCAGGAAGTCCCGTGAGATACTTGATAGTTCCCGCCTCGTTGTTACCCTGAAAACGCAGATTGTGGATTGTCATAACAGTCTTTGCCTTTGCAACAGGTGTATCCTTGAACAGCGTTCTGAGGTACACAGGCACAAGTCCTGCCTGCCAGTCGTGGCAGTGGATTACATCGGGCAGAAATCCGATTACAGGCAGTGCCGCAAGCACAGCCTTGTCAAAGAACGAATATCTTCCGATATCGTTGCCGATAGTGGTGTAAGGATTTCCCTGATTGAAGAAATCCATATTATCAATAAAGTAATACTGAATGCCATCAAGCTTAAGCCCCAGCACGCCTACATAGAATCTTCTCGGAAAGCCGCCTAAATCCATATCAAATCTGGTGATAAGCTTTGCCTTGCTTCTGTATTTTTCAGGAATGCAGGAATAGAACGGAAGAATAACTCTAACGTCACAATCCTTTGAAGAAAGCGCTTTAGGCAGCGCACCCATAACGTCAGCAAGACCGCCTGTTTTTACAAACGGCACACACTCGGAACCTACAAACAATATTTTCATAAAAACCTCCCAAAACTGATACTTACATATATTATACTATATTTCGCACAGAAATTCAAGTAGATTTAGCATTGATTTGTATATGTCATATATTGACTTTGGTATGTAATCTGTGGTATAATAATTACATAGTACATTGTTGGGATTTACATATCCGGAGGAGTTTATGACATTCACGCTTGACACAGTTTACTCTGCACAAGAACAACGCTTTATTGAACTTCATAACTGCGAAATTATTTCACGGATAAAGCTGTCAAAAACTGATTTTTCAGATACAGAAATCCCAAAACGTATGATTAAATACGGCGGAGAATACATCGCTGAAATAATTGACGATGAAACGAATGAACCCGTGTGGGCGGTTTTATCCGAATGGAAAGGCGTGTGGCGGTTTACAAGCGTCTATGAATCTTTGGAAAATATGGCAGAGGGACTTTAATCCCCATTATCGGAGGAACTATGCACCAGCAACAAAAGGAAAAGCTATTGCAATTGATGAAAGCCGCTCGTGAAAACCGTGACTATGGCAAGTATTATTTAACGGAATACGAGGAGTACCTCGACAGCAATGAGAGCTTCACGGATTTCAACTGCGAGAGGGGCGAGGGAAAGCTTCCCTACAAATCTTTGATTGATAAGATAATCAACGCAGATGAACACGCAAAAATCTACGTGGAACTATACGGCTTTGAAGAACAACCCGACGATACGTTCATTTACGCCGACACACTGATTATTTTCAGCACATTGCCCTACGAGAATATCGACAAGCTGCTGAACGAGCCGTCTGACATATTCCCAAGTGAAACAGGCGAACTTGAAAATATGAGCGAAGTATATACACTGGTAAGGGAAGGCAGTCTGTATCCGATTAGCGACCTTATCAACCCGACCTGCAGTATGTATTTCTGCTGGTGGGACTAACCACAGGAGATGATTTCAGTTGTATAAAAAACCCAAAAAGAAGAAAAAGCCCAACGACGGCGGATTACCGCTCGAACAGCTTATCCACTATTATCCCAAAGCAGAGAAAATACGTAAGGGACTTTTAAATCTCACCGAAGAAGAGAAACAGCACATCACCGAATATATGCTAAAAAAGGGATTAAAGCCGTTCTGTGCGTTTGCCATTTTTGAAACAGTGCTTATAGTGATTATGGGCGTGCTGTGTACCGCAAGAGGAATAGACCCCAACGACAGGCTGTTTTTCATTGCACTTATCGCAATGACAATCGCTCTGATAATCGGCGGCTATGTGTGGCTGAAACGGAAGAACAAAAAGCGGTTGAGCACTATTGATTTCAGCAGAATTGAAGAGGTGTTGCTGACAAATTACATAAGCAATAAGGGCAATAAACAGTTGGTATTTTTCCTCAGATGGGACGAGGATAAGCAGAAATATTATCACGTCAACACGCACTCGGATTTGTTTCTTACGATGAAATCAGACCAGCTTGTGTATCACCCGTGCGGCACGGACTTTTTCATTCCCGAATGATTACAAAAGGAGATAAAGATGAATAACCCAGATGATTTCAGACGATATGACCTTACCGACACAACCTATGATTATATTGACTGCTATGTAATCGAGGAACAGCAGAATTTCTGCGGAATAAATTTTCACGGCAATCTGAAAGACCCCTCTTGTAAATACAAGCATTTTGATATGCGTTTCAGCAGAATTACAACTGCTGTTCCGATAGACAGCATAAACAAATATCAGCAGGGTACCCTCAGAAGTATTACAGTTGATGGCAGCGAAAAGGACGGCTTTTCTGTTTCAATGGAGATAGAAAACTGCAAGGAGCGGCTTGCTCTGAATTTTCAGTGTAAAAGCTGTAATATTCATTTTAAGCGATACAGAGGCATTGACTACACCAACGTTTTCGGCAGCGACAGATACAACGCAGATATACAGAAAATTTTGTACTTGGAAGACGAGAAGTATTTTGAAAACGAAAGTGAAACGGAAATCGGCGACGGCTTCTCGCTATTGAAGAAAAACTACTCGCACAAATATAATGCAATGTCACGTTATTTTCTCAAAAAGGACGGAGAACCCATATACAGCTACATATCCGTTGACAGACACCACATTCCGCATAAAAAGCTGATTTATCACAGCAACGGTCACAGGTACTATCCGCACCACATCGACCTGTACGGTATAAGCTACGTTGAAGTAGATACGCTTGAAGTGTTCAACTATATTCCCAAGGGCTACGACACCGACTATGACGTTTTGTGCGGAGAATCGTTCATTGTCACGGCAGTATACTATGACATAAACACGAACTTAGTCGCTTATGAGGGATGTTACTGGGCAGACACTTCTGACGTTATGGTGGGAGATTTATCAAACCCTCTTGACTTCAACCCCCGACTGGTGAGCATACACGATATGATTGACCCCGATTATGATTACTATGATGACGTTGACTTTTTTCAGTGGAATGAAAACACCCTCAGCGTGAAACTCGATTCAAACGAAATCAGAGAAATTCCATTAGAAAAACTGACCGAAAATTTCAAACAGTAACATTCTGTTCAGACAACGAGAGGACGCAAAGTGTTTGACTATTTAAAGAACCATTTTGAACTTTTTACAAAAGAAGAATACAGACAACTGAATATTTCCGCTGAAAGCAAAAGAATATTGTGCGATATCGGCTTGCCCGAAGAACCTCTGCCCTTTCTTCGGCTTGATGTCAGGGCGACAGACAGTCTTGTTATGAATGATTATGTGGTGATTGGCAATGATTTCGGGACAAACATCTGCATAAACTCTTCAGACGAGGTTGTTTCCGTTGACCCTGAACTTGAATATCCCACAAGATTTATCAACACAAATCTTACTTGCTTTTTAAAGTGTATCACAATTTATCTGAAACACGAGAAAGACGTAACCGAGGCTGACGACAATGAAATCGACCGCCTTATCGCTGATATAAAAAGCGAATTCACTCAAGCCGACCCCCACGCACTGCAAAGCGATGAAAACTGGTGGAGCATAATTCTGGAACAGCTTGAAACAGGAATGCTGTAAAGAAAGGATAGAAAATGAACATAGACGAAGCAAAGGAATTGCTGTCCTATCATTCGGGACGGCACGAAAACGTAGATAGTACCAAGTGGCAAAAGGGCTTTCTCGGAAGCCTCTATCCGTTTCGGGGCGAGCTTTTCGAGGAAAATTTCATAGAGGTTATGGAGTGTATGAAGGCTCTCAAAGAGGAACTTACCGCCGACAAGATTGACAAAAATATGCTCTCGGACATAGTAGGCATTACATACCTTGCGAGGATATGGGCGTCGCCCGACGGAATGCTCGGCTCTAACAAACTGCTGTCCGAAGAGCAGACAAAAACACTCAACTTGTGGGTGGATATCATTCAGGAAACGCTTAA
Organism: Oscillospiraceae bacterium; assembly: GCA_045545655.1. Classification (GTDB taxonomy): domain Bacteria; phylum Bacillota; class Clostridia; order Oscillospirales; family Ruminococcaceae; genus CAG-115. The sequence goes on along the minus strand of JAZQBH010000236.1, from coordinate 2,396 downwards.
CTGGCTCTTAGACGGCGCTGAGGAAGAAGCATTCAACTCTTACGAATTGTACCTTGATGGAGAAAGATGGTAAAAATAGAATTAAGGAGGAACCACTATGAACGAAAATTTCCCATTAAACCGATTTGACTTTTCTGCCTTGATCGAAGAGGTTAAGGAGTCAGAAACAGTCCCCCGTATGCTTGCAGATGAGGAAGCAGATATGGAGTTTTACATCGATGGCGATGTATCAAAAGAGTATCTTCTCTGCGTGCTTGCCGAGTTCAATCAGATTGACAATATCGCTCAGAAGGACGCAGAAGCGGAATACGAAAAGCACCCGCAGTTTAAACTCTACGATTATCAGTTTCGCCCATCGTGGGTGGAGATTTCTTCCGACAAGGTTGTTGTGGGATATGAGGGCGAGCTTGTAAACACCAATTTCGATATGATTTTCAAAAGAGAGAATGGCGAGTGGTACTGGCTGAAAAATTAAACAATCAAAAAGGGGGGGAAAACATGTCTGTTGCTATTATGGGGCACAATGACTTCGGCGGAGAGGATAATTCAGAGGAATTTGAGTATTTGCCTGTGTCAACGGAGCATAGCTTTATCGCTTTGTGGGAGCCTGCCATTGCACAGTTAAATATCACCACACTTGCAAACGGAATTTATCTTAAACGAGAAGAACTATCCAAAATATTGAGCGATTTCAGAAGAATACAGGAATGGGTTTCGGCAAACCCCGACCTGTCCGAAAGCGAGGCTGAAGCTGTGGTAAACCGCATTGACTGGCTTATTGCTGAACTTCCTGCTCGGTGGCAGAAATGCCCCTGTGCAGAAACCTTGTGGATGGGCTGACGTAATGGAGCGAAAAATGAACGTTATATATAATGGTATGAAATGCAGACTGCTTGAATATTACATTCAAAAAGACGATGGACCGTATGTGATGATTGTAAACCCTTCTGATATAGAAAAGGCATACGGAATGGGGTTTGAATGTCTTGGATATCCCACTGAAATCGCAAAAAAGATTTCCAGAGAGGAATATGAAAAACTTGTAAATAAACTGTAACTCAAAACAGAAAGGAATGTTATAATGACAGGAGAACAATTTGTAAAACTATGCTCTGACGAAAAAGAAAACTCACTGAAAGAATATTTCTCTCAGGAAGCTTACACAGAAGTAGGAGAACAAATCCGCTCGTTAATTGACAGTGGCACAGACAAGGAAAAGTTATACTCATTGGTTAAATCAGTTATGAACGAAACATACTATTCGCTTTTGCTTGCCTTAGACGGCGAAGCTTCCCTCGGCGGAACTCAGATGATTTACAAAATATATGACGAGGAACAAAACTTGCTGAATGACTGCGGCGAAATAGAAGAAGCCGCCTTCCGTTATTTTATGGAAGAATAAAACTTTTTAAAAAACAAGTAATGATTTGATTTTTGAGAAGAATGGTGAAAAGATGAAAAATATAGTAGACCTAAAATATGAGGAACTTTCTGAGATTTTTGAAAACTGCGATTTCTGCTTAAAAAGAAATCTTGCTATATTGGGAATGGCGAGAGTTTCCGGAGTTCTCGAAGTGTTTGACAAGATTGATGATTTAAAGGAAATCTCCGCTTTAAAAGGCACGATAAGCATTCTTCTTGACAGCATAGAAAACAACACTCAGATAAACATTGATGACGTAATTCAACAATGCGAAAATCTTGCAGAAACAGCAGAAGAAAAAAGAACATATCCCAACATCACATCAACTGAACAGGCAATCTGTGATTGCTCTTATATGCTGTTGGAATGCTGGTTTTATTTTCTTCAGATGGGTTTGTCCGAGGACGACGGCACAGATTACGCTCGGTTTGTTCTGTTTCCTGCGGAAGTTCTTATGGAAATACTTACCGCAATAAACGGAAACCCGAATTACGATGGAACTCAGCAAAATATAAACGAAAACAAAGCAATTTCAAGAGAAATCGCTTTGATAGATGAATATATCAGGCACAGCGCTGATATAAATAATAATCTTAAAAGCTATGTGCTGAATAATATGAAGGCTGATATACTGGAAGAATTGCTTTGATTATCTTAAAGGTGGTATAAATGATAATTTTAATTACAGGGGCATCGCATACGGGAAAGACGGCTCTTGCTCAAAGGCTGTTGGAAAAATACAAATATCCGTATCTCTCAATAGACCATCTGAAAATGGGGCTTATCCGCAGCGGAAACACACTGCTTACCCCCGAAAGCGACGACAGCCTGCTTACCGAATACTTATGGAAAATAGTCCGTGAAATGATTAAAACGGCTGTTGAGAACAAACAGAACCTTATCGTAGAGGGCTGTTACATTCCCTTTGACTGGCAGAAGGATTTTGAACAGGAGTATCTCCAACACATCAGAT
>JAZQBH010000235.1:0-3242 GCA_045545655.1 Oscillospiraceae bacterium | reverse complement strand
TATGCGTCCCGAACCTGTTGACCCGAAGCTGATAAGCGAGATTGATACAATGCTTGACAGCAACGCAATGACGGACGAGGATATTGTACAGAGCGCATCAACGGCACTTGCGGAAATAACCAAATGTGCAACAGTTGCGACAAATCATTCCTCCAAGTTTTCGGTGATAACCAAGGTTGACGTAATTCCCACGGGCAGACGAATGTACGTACTGCTTATGATAACCTCAAACGGCAGTATCAAGAACAAGGTCTGCCGTATGGAATACGACCTTACAAACGACCAGATGGCGCACTTCACACAGTTTCTCAATGACAATCTCAGCGGAATTAACCTTGAGAATATGTCAGAGGAATTTATCGCAAACCTTGCTGTCGCGCTTGAGGGATATATGCTGGCAATGAGCCCGTTGCTTCACGCAGTAGTTGAGCTGTCAGAGGAAATGATGCGTGACAACGTTGAGGTAAAGGGCGAGGCGAACCTACTGTCCTGCGGAGATTTTCCGATGCAGGAGGTTGTGGAGTTCATTCAGCATAAGTCAGAACTGTCAACGCTATTGGACAGTGCGTTCTCGGGAATTAACATAAAATTCGGCAGTGAAGACGGCACTTTTGCGATATCCAATGGCGCAATGGTAAGCGTAAGCTACTACAAGGACGGAAAACAGGCGGGAACGCTTGGCGTAGTCGGTCCTATGCGGCTTGATTACCGTAAGGTTATTCCGTATGTTGAATATCTGAGTGAGAAAGTTACACGCTTGCTTTCAGAGGATAATGCTCCGAAAGCGATTGTGTCTGATACAGAAAGCAAAGAAGGGAACAAGAGTGATGACTGACAACGAAAAGAATGAAGTAATTGAGGAAACAGTTGAGGAAGTAACTGAAGAAACTGCCGCTGTTGAGGAAGAGGTAGTTGCTGAAGAAGCTGCTGAGGTTGACAAAACCGCTGAAGAGCTTGCACAGGTTAAGGACCAGCTGCTCAGAACAATGGCAGAATACGACAACTTCCGCAAGCGTTCCGCAAGAGAAAAGGACGCACTCAGAGCTGAGATTATCACAGATGTAACATCAAAGTTTCTGCCTGTGCTTGACAACCTTTCGCGTGCATTGTCGGCAGAATGCGCTGACGAGGCATACAAGAAGGGCGTTGAAATGATAGGCGACAGCTTTATGGAAACACTCAAGGCACTTGGCGTTGAGGAAATTGAAAGCGATGGCGTTGCATTCAATCCCGCTTTCCATCAGGCAGTTCAGCGTGTACAGAGCGACGAGGCTGAAAGCGGCACAGTCGTTCAGACATTCGCAAAGGGATATAAAATCGGCGATAAGGTAATCAGATTTTCAATGGTTGCTGTTGCCGAATAATATAACAGGGCAGTACCCAAGATTAAAGGGTACAGCCTGAGAACAAATTTCAGGAGGAAAACACATTATGGGCAAGATTATTGGTATTGACTTGGGTACAACTAACAGCTGCGTATCAGTTATCGAAGGCGGCGAGCCTGTCGTAATCACTAACTCTGAGGGCAGCAGAACAACACCTTCCGTTGTGGCTTTCACAAAGGACGGCGAGCGTCTTGTAGGTCAGCTTGCAAAGAACCAGGCTGTACAGAATCCCGACAAGACCGTTATTTCTATAAAGCGCCACATGGGCAGCGACTACAAGGTTGACATCGACGGCAAAAAGTACACACCACAGGAAATTTCCGCTATGATTCTGCAGAAGCTTAAGACAGATGCAGAAGGCTACCTCGGCGAGAAGGTTACAGACGCTGTTATCACAGTTCCTGCATACTTCACCGACAGCCAGCGTCAGGCTACCAAGGACGCAGGTCAGATTGCAGGTCTTAACGTTCAGCGTATCATCAACGAGCCTACCGCAGCAGCTCTTGCTTACGGCGTTGATAAGGAAGAAGAGCAGAACGTAGTTGTATACGACCTCGGCGGCGGTACATTCGACGTATCTGTTATCAACATCGGCGAAGGCGTTCAGAAAGTACTTGCAACAGCAGGTAACAACCACCTCGGCGGCGACGACTTCGACCAGAGAATTATCGACTTCCTCCGTGACGAGTTCAAGAAGTCTGACGGAATTGACCTTGCTAACGACAAGTTTGCAATGCAGCGTCTGAAGGACGAGGCTGAAAAGGCAAAGATTGCGCTTTCCAACTCCACTTCCGTTAACATTTCCATTCCTTATATCACAGCAGACGCAACAGGTCCTAAGCACCTTAATGTAACTCTTTCCAGAGCGAAGTTCAACGACCTCACAGCTGACCTCGTAGAAGCTACAATGGGTCCGCTCAAGCAGGCTATCGCTGACTCTGAGCTTGATAAGAGCGAAATTGACAAGATCCTTCTCGTAGGCGGTTCTACACGTATCCCCGCTGTACAGGAGGCTGTTAAGAGCTTCCTCGGCAAGGAACCGTTCAAGGGTATCAACCCTGATGAGTGCGTATCTATCGGTGCGTGCATTCAGGGCGGCGTGCTTAACAAGGAAGTACAGGGTATCGTTCTTCTTGACGTTACTCCTCTGTCCCTCGGTATTGAAACCGCAGGCGGCGTTTGCACAAAGATGATTGAGAGAAACACCACTATTCCGTTCAAGAAGAGCCAGGTGTTCACAACCTACGCAGACAACCAGCCTTCCGTTGACATCAACGTACTCCAGGGTGAGCGTGAGATGGCAAAGGATAACAAGTCTATCGGTAACTTCCAGCTCGACGGAATTGCTCCTGCACCCCGTGGAATCCCGCAGATTGAGGTTACATTCGATATCGACGCTAACGGTATCGTAAATGTATACGCAAAGGATAAGGGCACAGGCAAGGAACAGCACATTTCTATCACTGCATCTACCAATATGAGCAAGGACGACATTGATAAGGCTGTTAAGGAAGCTGAGGCTTTCGCCGCTGAGGATAAGAAGCGCCGTGAGGAGGCTGATATCCGCAACGAGGCTGACAGCATGGTATATCAGATGAAGAAGTCTATGACCGACTTCGGCGATAAGGTATCTGAGGACGACAAGGCTAAGGTTGAGCCGAAGATTACCGCTCTTGAGGAAGCACTGAAGGGCAGCGACATCGAAGCTATCAAGACTGCTAAGGACGAACTTCAGTCTGCATTCTACGAGGTTGCTCAGAAGGTTTACCAGGAGAACGGCGGCAACCCTGAAGACTTTGCAAATGCGGCAAACGCAGCAGAAGCACAAGCACAGGAGTCTGACAACACCAATGATGA
>JAZQBH010000234.1:0-11449 GCA_045545655.1 Oscillospiraceae bacterium | reverse complement strand
AGAACGCAGGGTTCTGCTTCGGAGTTACACGCGCGGTAACGCTTGCTGAAGAGGCGGCGGAAAAATACGGCACGGTGTACACGCTCGGCGAGCTTATCCACAACGAGATTGCGGTGGCAGACCTTGAAAAACAGGGCGTTTATGCGGTGAACAGTCTTGACGAGGCTGAGGGAAAACCGCTGATTATCCGTTCGCACGGCGTTGCAAAAGCCGTTGAGGACGAGGCGGCGAAGCGCTGCAGTGCGGTGCTTGACGCAACCTGCCCGTTTGTTAAGAAAATCCACAAGATTGCACAGAGCCTTTCGCAGAACGATACGCTTATCATTCTCGGCGACAAGGCACACCCCGAGGTTGTCGGCATTGAAGGCAACGCTTCGTGCAGGGTGTATGTGTGCAAGGATTTTGATGAAATAAAGTCGCTTTTTGACGGCGGCGCAATTGAGATGAATAACCCCTCTGCCCGTGTGGCAATGGTTGTTCAGACTACCTTCGACCGCAGTAAATTCCTTGAATATTCGGAGAGAGTGAAGAAGGAATTTGCTTGTGTTGAGATATATGATACTGTATGTAATGCCACTGCCCAGCGCCAGCAAGCCGCTGAGGAGTTGGCGAAGAGAGCTGCGCTGATGATAGTTGTCGGGGGCAGAAGCAGTTCAAACACGAGGAAGCTATACGAGATTTGCTCAAGGTATTGTGAAACAGTTCAGATAACGAGGGCAGCGGAAATTCCTCAGCAGATTATCGACAAGGTTTGTAGTCTGCAAGCCGATAACGCAATTATCGGAATAACGGCTGGAGCATCTACTCCCGCTTATACAATTAAGGAGGTTCATACGATAATGAACAATGAAATCACAAACAACATCGAAAACGAGGAGGATTTTGCTGCGCTGCTTGAGCAGGATCAGTCTTTTACAAGATTATATACCGGCAAGAGAGTTAAGGCTACTGTTGTAAGCGTATCCAAGAAGGAAGCCGTTGTTGAAGTCGGCGCAAAGCAGACGGGCTACATAACCCGTGAAGAACTTTCCAACGACCCCAACGCTGAGGTTGCAGACATTGTAAAGCCCGGCGACGTTATCGACGCTATCGTAATCAAGGTTGACGATTCCGTAGGTACTGCTGCACTCTCCAAGAAGCGTGTAGACGTAGCACTCGGTCTTGAAAAGCTTGAGACAATCCGTGAGAGCGGCGAAACACTCGAAGGCACTGTTGCTTCCGTTGTCAAGGGCGGCGTAATCATCATCTACGAGAACACACGTGTGTTCATTCCTGCTTCTCACACAGGCGTTATGCGCAACGGCAAGCTTGAGGACCTCAAGGGCCGTCAGGTTAAGTTCAAGGTTATCGAGGTTTCTAACGAGCGTGGCGGCAGAGTAGTAGGCTCTATCCGTCAGGCTATGCGTGAGGTTCGTGACGCACAGAGAGCTGCTTTCTGGGATACTGTTGAAGTTGGCCAGAAGTTCGAGGGCGAGGTTCGCTCCATCGAAAGCTACGGCGTGTTCGTTGACATCGGTGCAATCGACGGTCTGGTTCACACTGCTGACCTTACCTGGAACCGTATCGGTCACCCCAAGGATGTAGTATCCGTAGGCGACAAGATTTCCGTTGTAGTTAAGTCCTTTGACCCCGAAAAGAAGCGTGTATCTCTCTCCGCTAAGGATCCCAGCGAAAATCCCTGGACAAAGTTTGTTGATGAGTACAACAAGGGCGATGTAATCAAGGCTACTGTTGTTTCCATCACTGAGTTTGGTGCGTTTGCACAGATTATCCCCGGCGTTGACGGTCTTATCCACATCTCTCAGGTTGCTGCTGAGCCTGTACAGGATATCAACTCTGTACTCAAGGTTGGCGACGAGGTTGATGTTAAGATTATCGACATCAACGAGGAGAAGAGCCGTGTAAGCCTTTCCATCAGAGCGCTTGCTGAAAACTCTGAGGAATAATAAAGGGCTTGCCTGATATCAGAAAAATCATTTGCCCACAGTCGGTTTCGGCTGTGGGTTTTTTCTTTGTCTGAAAAGAGGGCAACCCGCTGAAAGATAACTTGCTGGGTTTGGTAGTTTTGTAGATAATTCGCTGGGTTTGTTCGGAAAATGTGATAAATCTTACAACAAATTATTGACATAAAGTGTGTTTTGTGATAAAATAGAAAGTGGAGTATTCTGTAAAATTTTAAGCGGCAGAAAGTAGTTTGACTTGTCAGAAAAAGTCGGAAACTACTGGTGTGCTGTAACCTATATTGCCCCGTGGGGCGTTCTCTGAAAACTGTGAGGAGATATTCACAATGATTGACAGTAAAACAAAACCCACTATACTTTTAGTTGACGACGCAAAGTTCAATCTTGAACTTATGGTCAACCTTCTTGATAATACTTTTGAAATAATGCCTGCAAACAACGGCGTTGAGGCACTGGATATAATGCGTGCCAATGCTGATAAGATTGACGCTGTGCTGCTGGATATGATTATGCCTGGTCTTAACGGCTGCGACGTGCTTGAGCAGATAAACAAAGACCCTGCGCTGAGTGATATTCCTGTTATCGTGCTGACCTCCGACGACGACCCCTACACAAAACTGCGTGCGTTCGACCTGGGTGCGATGGACTTTGTTCAGCGTGGCTCGGATATCACGGTAATCAAGCACCGTATCCTCAATGTAATCAGACTTAATAAGCTTGAAAGAGCAAGCGCTGAAAAAGAAGACGTTAAGGCTGCCCTTTACAACGAAAACCGCTTCACCGCCTTTATGGACAGTATCCCAGGCGGAGTGTGCGTGTTGCGTACAGACGGAAAAAGCATAGAATGTTCGTACTTCAACAGCGAACTGCTTATGCTTATGGGTATGACGGCCGAGGAATTCACAACGCAGTTTGCTATGGGCTTCCGACCTGAGTGGGTGAAAACCTTCCTTGCAGAGGGACTTGAATCGAAGCATTATACATACACATTCGCAGTGGGCGACCAGTCTGACCCGAATTCGTGTCAGTGGGTAAGACTGATTTCTGCAAAACTCGGCGAGTCAGATGGTGTAAGCGACATCTTCTGCATTTTCCTTGATGTAAACGACGAGAAAAATCACGAGCGTCTTGCAAGAGAAGCAGGCGAAAAGCTCCGTGCAAGCGAGGACAGACTGCGTGAAAACGAGTATGCCCTCGGCACGCTGATGGATAACGGCCCCGGCGGAATTATCTACGCCGAGCGTGACGTTTACGGAAAGTTCGGGGTTAAGGTTGTAAACAAAGGTATGGCTGATATGCTTGAATATTCCGATACCGACAGCCTTATGGAAGAGCTTGCAAAGGACACCTCCGCAGGTGTTTCCGAGATTGATGTAAGCGCAATCCGCAAAAAGCTTGACAAATCGCTGGAAAGCGGTGTTACACTTAAACATTCCTTCAACTGTATTTCAAAAACCGGCAGACTGCTGTGGCTGATGCTTACTGCAAAGCCTGTGATGAAGCCTGATGGTACGCTGTGCCTGTTTGCATTTGTTACCAACATAACAAAGGAAAAGCAGATTGAAGAAGAACTGCGCATTACTGCGTACTACGACCCGCTTACAAACCTGTTCAACCGCTCTGCATTCCTGAAGAGCGTGAGAGCAGTGCTTGACGAAAACCCGCTTTCGGATTATTCGCTGATGATTCTGAATATCAGCGGCTTTAAAACAATAAACGACCTTTTTGGCAGAGATGCAGGCGACGTTGTGCTTAAAACCGTTGCCGCTACATTGCGTGAATGCCTTGGTACAAGCGGAATTATCGGAAGATTTTTCGCTGACAGATTCTGTATGATGGTGCCGTATTCTGAGCGTGCTGTTCATCCGCAGACTATTCTTGAGGCTCTGCAGTCGGCAAGCTCAAAACTACCGCAGATTTCCAATGAACTGCAGTACTATCTGGGTGTTTACAGAATAACTGACAAATCCGTGGCAGTCGGAGATATGGCCGACCGTGCGTCTATCGCGTGCCGCTCTATAACAGGCAGTTACAGCGAGCATATCGCTTATTACGACGAGGCTATGCGCCTTCAGCTGCTTGAAGAACAGGAAATTATCGACCAGAGCCGCAAGGCACTGAGAAACAAGGAATTTGTACTGCACTATCAGCCTGTTTACGGAATGAAGAAACAGAAGTTTGTAAGTGCAGAAGCACTTGTGCGCTGGAATCACCCGACAAAGGGTATGATTATGCCCAACAAGTTCATTCCTGTGTTTGAGAAGAACGGCTTTATCGCAGAGCTTGACCTGTATGTTCTCGAGCAGGTGTGCATTTATCAGAAAAAGCGTATTGCACAGGGGCTTGAACCGTTCCCGATTTCTGTGAATATCTCACGTATGAGCCTGTATAATCCACGCTTGTATGAGCTTATAAGCTCGCTTGCAGAAAGATACGGCATTGATACGAACTATGTGCGTGTGGAGATTACCGAAAGCGCATACAACGACAATCCCACGCAGCTGCTTGACACTGTAAGAAGACTGCGTGAGAACAACTATCTCGTGCTGATGGACGACTTCGGCAGCGGCTATTCGTCGCTGAATACCCTCAAGGATATCCCCATTGATATCCTCAAGCTTGATATGAAGTTTATGCAGGGCTTTGAAACAAACGACAAGGTCGGCACTATTGTTACAGCTATTGCGAGAATGTCAAAATGGCTTGATGTGCCTATGCTTGCCGAGGGCGTTGAAACCCGTGAGCAGTATGAGTTTCTGCTGAGCATCGGTTGCTCGTATATTCAGGGTTACTATTTCTCAAAGCCTATCCCTGAGGAAGAGTTAACCGAGGTGATTTCCCGTGAGGGAGAGCCTGAAATGCTTGATGTAAACCCGTCTGAAAAGCTTAATATCGGCGAACCGAACATAAACGAAATGCTTGGCAGCAATCTGCTGGTATCAAAATTCTTCAGCAGTGTGTTCGGCGGACTTGGTATCTATGAGATGATAAACGATAAGCTGGAGCTTATCCGTGCCAACGACGGTTATTATAACATTATGGGTCACTCCGAAAAGGAGTCGGCCGATACAGGAATAAATGTGTGGGAGTATGTTCATCCCGACGACGTAAAGCTGTCTGTAGACGCTTGTATGGAGGCGGCACGCACCGACAAGGCTGTGCTTGCAAGAGTACGCCGCTATGCGAAAAACGGCGAACTGCTCACGCTTGATAGCGTTTACCGCAGACTTGGCGGCACAGATGAAAATCCTATTTTCTGCATAGCTTTCAGCAACGTTACCGAAACCGTTAAAAACGACGAAATTATAAAACACACCAAGGACCGCACCGAGCAGCTGCTGTCTGCAACAGGTTCGTTGCTGTTGGATATCGATTATGTGAATAAGTCTGTGTTCTGCACAGGCTCGTTCGGTGCGCTTGGCGTTGAGGTAAATAATTTCAGCGATGTAAACAAGCTGGAAAAATACTGCATAGAAAACGTTCACCCTCTTGATGCCAACACTTTGCAGAATATGTGTATGGATATGACAGCACCCCGTGTTTCTGGTGAAGTGCGTATCAAAAACGCTGACGGCGAGTACAAGTGGTGGCGGCTTACGCACGTGCGTTCGCTTGATGAAAACGGCAGACTTACACGTGTTGTTCTTATTGCGTCTTTTATCGAGGCGGAGAAGTTCGAGAAATTCCGCTTAGAGCAGGCGAAGGTAGGTCTTGAGGCCGCCGTTGACCGTATGGGTGCAGGCGTTGTGGCTGTTGAGATGACCGAAAACGGCATACCCCGTATGCTGTACAGCAACGATGGCTTCTGGAACACCCTCGGCAGAAAGAGAGTGCCCGGCGATGTGTTTATGACCGATATCTTCAAGGGCAGACTTGCAGAAAAGGTATACGAGCTGGCAGAACACGTAAAGGCAAGCGAGGCTCACGTTGCCGAGCATACCTTCACCCGTGATGACGGCACGAAGGGAAGAATTGAAATCCGTGCGGCAATGTCGGATTGGGAAAACTGCACGAACGATGTGTTCCTGTTCTTTATAACCGATATTTCAGAGCGTCACGAGCATAGGCAGATTCTGTCTGCAATCGTTGAAACATCGAACAACGGTATGGCTTATGTGGATACCTCTGAGGGCGGCTACACACTGAAATTTGCTAACGACAGATTCAGAAAACTGCTTTGTCTTGAGGAAAATGACGACAAGCGGCTTTACAATCTGCTGTCTGACGTTATTGAAAGCAAGATTGAAGTGCGTGACATACATATCCGCCGAGGCAGTGACGCAAGAATTGTCCGCACAAAGACAAAGCCTGTAGGCGAGCACGGCTGGATTATCTCACTGACTGACGTTACAACCAAGCGTGGCGAGCTGAAGGACAGAATAAACGAGCGTATGGAAAACGCCGAGGCTGGGCTGTACGATATCGTATTCAACATAAACCTCAAATCGGGAATGGCAAAGCTGCTTTCCACACGCAAGGCTTTTGGTATACCGTTTTTGGGCAAGACCTTGCCGTTTGCCGCAATGCGTGACAGACTGCTTGCGAATTACATTTACCCCGACGATGTCGAAAGGCTTGAAGCCTTGCTGGCTATGCCCTTTGAAAGCCCCGATTTCACCGACGCATACCGTGAAATACGCTTTGCAGACACCGAAGCAAGCGGAAAGTTTATCCTCTACGGCGTTACGGTGGTGCGTTCGAGAAGCGACGCGTGCATGGTGTTCTGCCGTGATAAATCAAGGGTAGACAGAATGGTTGCCAACTCAAGGGTTGCAGACCTTACAAGGCTGTATCAGCTGGTGGCGGAGCGTGCGAAAATCACCGTTATCGAGTGGGACCACGTTACAAACCGCACGATATGTTCGCCGTCTATTGAAGAATACTGGGCTTCAAAGCTGTCAACAGGCGAGTTCTACGAAACCTTCCGTGAAGCCTACACCGTATACGACGACGACAAACAGGCGTTTGCAGACCTTATCGATAAGGTGTATTCCTACAACAGCGGCACGGAAACTGTAAGACTCAAGCTGAAGGACGGAACATTCAAGTGGTGCAGACTTTCAATCAGCCTTACACGTGCCAACGACGGCAGCGTAATGCGTTCACTGTGCATTATAGAGCAGCTTGACCGTGAGGAGGCAGAGGACAGCCGCCACGAAAAGGGGATGCAGCTGTTGCAGAGAACAGTGTCGAATATTCCTGTGGGAATAGGCATTTTCCGTATGGAGAACACAAAGCCTGCGCCCGTTTACATCAGTGACAGCGTTTACGAAATCTTCGGAATTAACGGCAGAAATATGGATATTCCCGTGCTGCCTGCCGAGTCCCTTGCAAAGCAGGAACTGACCGAGGGCGCTCAGGGAAGAATAACGCTTGAATCTATGAAGGCAGACGGCACCGACTTTGAGCTTGCCGTGAAATATCGTGTGGCAGTGGAGGACGACGATACTTTGCTGTATGCGGCATTCTCCGATGTTACGGGCGAAGCAGAAGCACGCAGAAGAAAAGCGACAGAGTTTGAGATGTACAGTATGCTGCTGTGTGAAACAGGCACTATCATCTTTACTTATTCGCCTGAACGTGACGAGATGACTTACCTTGACTACACCGACGAGGCACGTCAGGGTGAAATGACTACCGTTCTCAATCTGCACGAAAACACTCACAGGCTGACAAGACTTGACCCCGCCGACCGCACAAGACTGCTTGACGGCATAGAAACTATGAAGAACGGCAGAAAGTCTTACGAAATGCAGGTGCGTATCAATATTGACGGCTATCCACGCCGCTTTAACATCAGTATGAGGGCTGTTGCAGACTCCGACAACTCTGAACTCTTTATGATTATCGGTAAGATGGAGGACGTTGAAGACGAGCTTACCCACATCGAGCGTATTGAAGCTAAGGCGAAGTATGATACTCTGTGCGTAGGTATCTACAACAAGGCAACTACCGAGGAGCTTATCAGGGCAGAGCTTGAGCGTGGCACAGGCGGAATTCTGATGATGCTGGATATTGACGATTTCAAGTCTATCAATGATACACTGGGTCACCTGTTCGGCGATGAGTTCCTGAAGCGGTTCTCAGGGGTTGTCAAGGGCGAATTCCGCAACACTGATATAGTAGGACGCTACGGCGGCGATGAATTTATAGTATTCCTGCCAAAGGCGACAGCCTCGCTTGCAAGAAAGAAGGGCTGGCATATCCTTGAAACAGTGGCGGCGATTGATGTTCCTCAGCTTGGCTCGGTAAAGAGCAGTATCGGTGCGGCGGTTGTAAACCCTGCAACGGTTGACTATGCCGAGGCAATCAGACAGGCCGATGCGGCGCTGTATCAGGCGAAAAACGCAGGCAAGAACTGCCTTGTGGTATTCGACGGTGCTACTATGGACGAGGACAGCTACCGTATACGAAACAACAACGATTCACGCAAGCACGAGGCGCACGGCACACCCGTTGAGCTCAGCGCTAACCCAAGCGGAGCGTCATCGCTTATGATGCGTGTGTTCAGTGCTCTGTATTCCAGTGCGGATATTGACACAGGTATTTCGCAGATACTTGAGCTTGTTGGCAGAACCTACGATGTCAGCCGTGTTTACATCTTCGAGGACAGCGAGGACGGTAAATTCTGCAACAACACCTTCGAGTGGTGCAATGAGGGCATATTGCCGTGCATTGAGCAACTGCAGAATGTGTCGTATGACGAGGATTTGTGCGGAGAGTTTCTCAGTTGCTTTAATGATGACGGCATTGTGTACTGTCAGGATATCGACGAGTTGCCGCCTGCGGTTATGAGCTATCTTAAAGAGCAGGGTATCAAGTCTGTTCTGCACTGTGCAATCAAGGACAGCGGCAAGTTCAAGGGCTTTGTCGGCTTTGACGAATGCCGTAGCAACCGCTTCTGGACGCAGGAGCAGGTGGACTCCCTCGCGTTTATTTCCAAGATTATCTCGGTATTCCTGTTAAAGGGAAGGTCGGACCAGAAGGAAAGACTTACATAATAAGCCAAGGGCTATCCCACGGGGGTAGCCCTTTTTAGTGAATATTGAATAAAGAATAATGAATAATTTTGGTATCGGCTACGCTGATAATTTTTAATCCGTGCCCGAAGGGCACACCTTAATTTTTCGTTATTAAATATTCATTATTCAATATTCATTAAAATATCTGTTCACCTATTGAAAAATAACGGATTATGTGGTATAATATCTTATATATGCTTATTATGTGGAGGTATGTCTTATGGACAATATGAAGGGTATGAAAAGAACCTGTATGTGCGGTGAAGTCACACAGGATATGAAAGAAGTTACACTCGGCGGCTTTACCGCAAGAGTTCGTGATAAGGGTTCTCTTATTTTTATAGATTTGCGTGACAGAACAGGTATCTGTCAGCTTGTTTTCGATGAAACTACTGAAAAGAGCGTGTTCGAGAAAGCAAAGACCGTCCGCAGCGAGGACGTGCTGATGGTTACAGGCACAGTGCGTGTAAGAGAAAAGGTAAACGCAGACCTCAAGACAGGCAACGTTGAGATTATGCCCACTGAACTGCGTATTCTCTCAAAGGCACAGACGCCGCCTTTTGAAATCGTAAACGACAGCAAGACCAACGAGGAGCTTCGCCTGAAGTATCGTTACCTTGACCTGCGCCGTCAGCCGTTGCAGGAAAACCTCATTATGCGCCACAAGATTGCAAAGTGTGCAAGAGAGTATTTCTACGAAAACGGATTTCTTGAAATTGAAACTCCGATGATGATTAAGTCCACCCCCGAGGGTGCAAGAGATTATATCGTGCCGTCACGTATACACAACGGCAAGTTCTATGCTCTGCCGCAGTCGCCGCAGATGTACAAGCAGCTGCTGATGATTTCGGGCTTTGACAGATATATCCAGCTTGCACGCTGCTTCCGTGACGAGGACCTCAGAGCAGACAGACAGCCTGAGTTCACACAGATTGACCTTGAAATGTCGTTTGTTGACACCGACGATATTATGGAAATGCTTGAAGGCTTTATCAGCCGTCTGTATAAAGAGGTTATGAACGTGGAAATTTCCACACCTCTGCCCCGCCTGACCTACGACGAGGCTATGCGCCGTTTCGGCTCGGACAAGCCCGACACACGCTTTGGTATGGAGATTACCGACCTTTCCGAAATCGTGGCTGACACAGAGTTTGTTGTGTTCAGAAATGCGCTTGACTGCGGCGGCTCTGTCCGTGGTATCGTGGCGAAGGGTGCGGCTGACAAGCTGACGCGTAAGGAAATAGACAAGCTTACCGAGTATGTAAAGGGTATCGGCGCAAAGGGACTTGCATACTTCCGCTGGGTTGACGAAGCGCCTGCTTGCTCGTTTGCGAAGTTTCTCAAAGAGGGCGAACAGGAGAAGATACTCTCCGCACTCGGATGCGAGAAGGGCGACGTTGCGCTTATCGTTGCAGACAAGAACAGCGTAACTCTGCCGACCCTCGGCGCACTCAGACTGAAGGTAGGCAAACAGCTTGACATTATCCCCGAGGGCTGGAACTTCCTGTGGATTACAGAGTTCCCGTTCTTCGAGCGTGACGAGGAAACAGGCGAGTGGGTTGCAATGCATCACCCCTTCACAATGCCTATGGACGAGTGCCTTGAATACCTCGACACCGACAAATCAAAGGTGCGTGCAAAGTGCTACGACCTTGTGCTTAACGGCGTGGAACTGCTCAGCGGCTCTATCCGTATCAACGACCCCGAACTTCAGAAGCATATGTTCGAAATGCTGGGTCTTACAGACGAGGAAATCAAGGCGAAGTTCGGCTTCCTCGTGGACGCATACAAGTATGCCGCTCCTCCTCACGGCGGTGCAGGTATCGGTCTTGACAGACTTGCAATGCTTATGTGCGGCACAGACAGCCTGAGAGATGTTATAGCATTCCCGAAACTGCAGAATGCTTCCGAGCCTATGAGCGAAGCACCCGGAGAGGTATCCGCTGAACAGCTTGCAGAGCTTGGCATTGCAATCGCTGTAAACAACGGCGACAAGGAATAAGTGAAATTCACAGTGCCATACGGGCAAGCGAGCCTGTATGGCATTGTACGGTGATATATGGTCTGCGTTGCGAACGGAGGCGGTTATGACAAAAAAGGAATACAGAGCACTGGCGGCTGAGGCGGCTGGCGGCGACGCAAGAGCGTTTTCACGGCTGTATGAGCTGGTGTATGATTCAATGTACTATTCGGCATTCTATGCGTTGAAAAACGACTCAGACGCGGTTGAGGCTGTGCTGGGTGCGGCAAGGGACGGCTTTCGTGCGGTCGGCAGACTGCACAGCGAGGAAAGCTTCCGCTTGTTTATGATGAAAACGCTGTGTTCGAGGATAAAGGGATTTTTCAGAGAATACGGGCCGAATCCCGAAACGGACGATTTTATGATAGCGGCGAAAAGCGAGATGTTTCAGCTTGAAAACCGCGACCGCCTGTGTGCGGCTTTGTATATGGGCGGCAACTGCTCGC